>NZ_KV838039.1:0-2010 GCF_001838645.1 Neisseria sp. HMSC70E02
GTGCCGTTGTAGGTTTTCAGGCGGTTGTCGGTGACGGCGGAGCGGGCGTCTGGCAGGTAAAGGTCACTTATAGGGAAAGATCGTCTGAAGATTGATTTCAGACGATCTTGCGGTTTTATTGGACCTCGATCCAACTACAGTTAATAAAATCAGATGAATGTATCAGAACACTTATGTAGTTTATATTTTTCCCAATGAAAATTACTAATATCGTCTTCTGAAGCATTCACTATCTTTGACTTAATAGAATATTCCATAAATTTTTTTCTTTGTTGAGTTAAGTCATCCTCATTTTCCCAGCAACTCATACATTCATCGCAACAGAGAAATAATTTATTAGAGTCAATATTTTTTTTATAATTAATCTACCTTGCCCATCGCATATGGGGCACTCTCTAAACCAAAAATAATCAGTATTTATCATGATGGATATCCTGTAATAATTTTATTGGTGCCTTTCATTACAATAACTTTGACTTTTGTAAGAATTGCTCCTGTATCTCTGTCATAGCCGATTGGCTGAGTTATATGTATCTGTATCGTTATCTGAACTGTTAGGACAACAATATAAGAAGAAGGTCGTCTGAAAATCACTTCAGACGACCATGTAAGTTAGAAATTTATATCTATAATTTTTTTATTGGTATTCATAATATTACTTCCTTAAAACTCCTCCTGAGACTTTCACAATTTGGCAGTTATCATGGTAGGCAAAACAGGTAATGACTCATACATAGGAAAGTTGTCGTCTAAAAATTTTCAGAAGACATTGCCAAATTGTGGAGGTTAAATATAAAATATTCAATAAATTTTTAAATTAAATTTATTATATCTGTTGCATTTTAATATAGTTTTCGAATATTTCTATATTTGTTAGTTTTTTTATTTCGATTAAAAAGTAGGTGTCTAATAAATTAAGAAAATCGAAATAATTTTGTTTATCTTTATTTTCATCAAAATTTATCCCTTTAATTAAAAATGAGTACTTAGGAAATAGATTTTCTAATCTTAAAATAAGATCCGCTCCCCAAGAAATTTCTTTTGGCGAGATATCAGGAGAAGTTTTTTTTGCACATAGATTAAAGTAATATTGCTTAGAGTATTTACTTTTTTGAATATTAAACATGCATTGAATATAACTATTATTATAGAAATAATTTAAGGTATTCAATTTTAAAAAATCATTTTTTTTTAAGATGGCTCTTAACTCTTTAAAAAAAATTTTCTCAAAATCAGCATTCATGTTGAATTTTTCCTTATTACACTTTAAATTTTAGGTTTATGGTTTATAAAGATCAAGTATACCTTTCCATTTCCCTTTGCAAGAATCAGGGCCTTCACTATTAAGAATTCTCACATAGTTATTTAATTGTTTATTTCCCTTGCATCTCCCTGATTTTGTATCAGGTTTTAATTCACGCACAAGACAATTTTTATAGTCAATTGCATCAAATCGGTATAATTTCCCTGACTTTGTTCTAAAACTACTTTCAAAGTTATATCCCCCTCCTAACGTAAGAGAGTAATTTTTATGAGCTCTTTTCCCAACTTCAATTGCTGCTTTAACAACGGGATTCGCAGCTCCTTTTGCTAATCCTAGAAAGTCTACCCAAATTTGTACATTTGGCGCAAACCAATACAGATTCTCCCCACCCATCAATCCAATCGGATCCTGATTCACAAACCGACCCGCATCAGGCTCGTAATACCTGAAGAAGTTGTAATGCAGTCCCGTCTCGCGGTCGGCATACTGGTTTTGCAGGCGGAAGGGTTGGTATGCGCTATCCGTTACCTTGGTTTCTTCTTTCAGACGACCCCAGCCGGTGTAGTTGCCGAACCATAAGAGGTTGCCATCCTTATCTGTCATCTCACGCGGGATGCCGATTTGGTCGCAGTGGAAGTAGTGGGTTTGTTGGCGGCTTTCGCCGTCTTCGGTTGTCCAATCGCGAACTTGTGCTAAAGGCTCGTAGGAATCTGGGTCGGTGTAGATATAGGTATATCTGCCGTCCG
>NZ_KV838040.1:0-2136 GCF_001838645.1 Neisseria sp. HMSC70E02
GTTACTGTCCTATTTTGATTTTAATTGACTATATATTTCATCTCATTAAAAAAATGGTTGAGTTGCTATATTTATGTAGAAAGTTATTAGGATGTCTTTATCCATTTCTACAATATGTACGGGATATATGTGTAAACAGGTTGCCCAAAAATAGGTCGTCTGAAAAGCAAAAAATCTTTTTCAGACGACCTTTTGTACAATACATAACGGACAAAATAATCAAAGGCGCAAACCATCTGTGGTCTGTCTGAATCTGAC
This sequence comes from Neisseria sp. HMSC70E02, assembly GCF_001838645.1. Lineage (NCBI taxonomy): Bacteria > Pseudomonadati > Pseudomonadota > Betaproteobacteria > Neisseriales > Neisseriaceae > Neisseria > Neisseria sp. HMSC70E02. The sequence continues at coordinate 259 of NZ_KV838040.1, forward strand.
ACTTTTGAACTGCTGGCACAATTTCAGACGACTTCTCCGATAGGCATAGAGCGGGAAGACAAACACGCCGAGCCGTACGACTACGACCCTGAAACAGATCCGCTGCTGAAATCCCATCCGAACACCAAGAGCAGTTCGAAGCGTAGCCTGACTTGGTTTATTATCAACTCGACCATCTCGACACGCCGATTGCCACATAATGCAAAAGGCGAAGCCGTATGGACGGCCAAATACGAAGCATGGGGTAGAATCCGTAACGGAACCGTTTCAGACGACCCCAAAGTCAACATCCCGTCCCGCTTCCAAGGTCAGTATTACGATAGAGAAAGCGGGCTGCACTACAACCGTTTCCGTCATGACGATACCGAAATCAGGCGATGTATGAGTCAGGATATGATTAGGTCATAGGGCGGAGATAATTTATATACTTATGCAGATACTCCAACGGGCTGGATTGATCCATGGGATTTGCGATCCACTAATAGCGGTAGAATGCCAAGTAATAAAATAATACCTCCTGAACAAGGCCATCAGCGTTAACATATTATTCTATGGATTTATCGTAAGAAAAATTAGGATCAGATGATATGCAACTCTATACAATTTTTCCTCCCAAAAGCAGCAATGTTGACTTTTCTTTTAATTTAAAAGGTAATAATAAGGATAGTATTTTAGACTATTTTAAATTTAATATTGATGATAACTTCCTAAAAAAACCTCGTATAAATCTGACATATGATGATGAATTTGAATTTCACTTTTCTGAAATTTTGGATGCAGATTTTTATTTCTCATCATCAGGGATTTTATTATTTTCAAAAAAATTTCTTGAAATTTCACAGGATAAATTGAAAGAGGAAGCTCTATTTTTTTCATGTCTAATCAACAATACTCCATATGATATATATGTTTTGTATATAAAAAATAGTATTGATTTTCTAGATAATAAATCCCTAGATTGTTATAAAGATATTTCTTATAAATACATATTTAGAGACAAGCTGAAACCTTATATATATGGGGTTACGGATGAATTTAAAAAGATGGTCATAGAGAATAATTTAAAAATGCAATTCCTAGAATTATACGATATAGATAATACTGGAATTTTTTGCTTTACTTTAGAATAGCATAGAGAAATAAGAGTAAGTTGGGTTGAAAATCTAACCGTTACAGAGGAAAAGTTTTCTCTTTAAAAACTCAAATCCATAACTTCATCTCTAGGTTCTAGAGCCAGGAAGGAAAGAATCATTACAATATTTTTAACAATTTAAGGTTTTCTGAAGATGGTTTATGAAAAACAATTGGTTTTCCTAAAAAAATCAAAGAATCTCTATGTTTACATTTATGAGTGGATTGATCTATTAGATTTTTGCAAAGTTAGCAATTTAAATCCACAGGATGAAGAGTATCAAATTATTACTACAGCTTTTAGGCATGCCGGTTGGAAAGGGGATGGTGTTTTAACAGAAATTTGGATTCCTCCTTTTGCTGTTGGAGCCATTTTAGAAGAACCTATCAATTACTCTGATGAGCTATGGAAGTCATGGCAGAATGGATTAATTTTATGGCATGTGAAACAGAGGGAGGATGGTTTATCTTTCATCGGTTCACCTAAAAAATTATTAATTCCTGATGTTGGGATAGATAAAGTTACTGTTTGATTATTATAAAGTGAGTTAATATTTAGAGAGATTGAAATTTTTGAAAAATTAGGTGCATTCTCTTTATAAGTTGTTAAAAGGTCGTCTGAAAAACCTCCATTCAGACGACCTTTCTACCGTTTATCCCATTTGCTTTACCGTTGATGCCATTCAAGTTACCATACGAACCTCATTGTCATTTTTAAAATCAACGCCATGACTGCCCGCCAATCCT
>NZ_KV838041.1:0-728 GCF_001838645.1 Neisseria sp. HMSC70E02
CGACATCGAACGCGACAAACTGCACCGCGAAATCCAAAGGACGCAGGGCAGCATCAGCAGCCTGTACGACTACGACCCCATGGGTCGTCTGAAAAGCCAGCGTACCGTCTGGAGCGGTACACCAACAGCCCGCGGCAAACAAAACCCGTTGGCCGGCGGCGCCGTCAACCGCCGCTACGCCTACGACAAAGCCGGCAACCTGATCCAAAGCGCCGACCAAAGAAGCGGCGTCCTCCATTACGTTTACGACAAAATCGGACGCATTCAGGAAGCCCGCAACAGCCAAACCGGCCGCAGCGAAACCTTCGCCTTCGACCCCGCCCACAACATCCTCGACATCCCAACATCTACTCCCTCTCCCGTGGGAGAGGGCAAAGCGACCGCGCCGATTTCAGACGACCCCAAAACTCAAGGTCATCTGAAATCACCTGCCAACCCTAACCCGGTCAGCGGCAACCGCCTCAAAGAATACAACGGCATCGAATACACCTACGATGCACTGGGCAACCTGATCTACCGCCAGCTGCCCAATGGCGAAAACCAATATTACCAATACGATTTAGAAAACCAACTCGTCCGCGCCGAAATCAAAAAGCCAGCCGGCAATACCGAGATTTGGGAATATGCCTATGACCCGTTTGGGCGAAGACTGAGTAAGGAAAGAAAAGACAAACTCGCCTGGACGAGTACCGACCCGAAACGCACCCACTTCGTCTGGGACGGCACGC
>NZ_KV838041.1:828-1263 GCF_001838645.1 Neisseria sp. HMSC70E02
AGAATACAACGGCATCGAATACACCTACGATGCATTGGGCAACCTGATCTACCGCCAGCTACCTAATGGTGAAAACCAATATTACCAATACGATTTAGAAAACCAACTCGTCCGCGCCGAAATCAAAAAGCCCGCCGGCAATACCGAGATCTGGACATACGCCTACGACCCGTTCGGAAGACGCCTCTCCAAAGAACGCCAAGACAAACTCGCCTGGACGAGTACCGAACCGAAACGCACCCACTTCGTCTGGGACGGCACGCGATTACTTCAGGAGTACACCTACAAAGGCAGCTACACCTATATCTACACCGACCAAGACAGCTACGAACCGCTGGCGCAAATCTTTGACAACGCCAAAGACGGCAAACAATACATCGCCTATTTCCACAACGACCAAGTCGGCATCCCGCGCGAGATGACCGACATCCACGG
>NZ_KV838041.1:1363-3724 GCF_001838645.1 Neisseria sp. HMSC70E02
CACCGACCAAGACAGCTACGAACCGCTGGCGCAAGTCTTTGACAACGCCAAAGACGGCAAACAATACCTCAGCTATTTCCACAACGACCAAATCGGCATACCGCGCGAGATGACCGACATCAACGGCAATCTGTTGTGGTACGGCGAATACGCCGCCTGGGGTCGTCTGAAAAAGGATGAGCGGGTTTACAAGGATGCGCATCAGCCGTTCCGACTGCAAAACCAATACTTTGATGAAGAGACCGGGCTGCACTACAACCTGATGCGGTATTACGAGCCTGAGGCCGGGCGGTTTGTGAATCAGGACCCGATTGGGTTGTTGGGTGGGGAGAATCTGTATCAGTTTGCGCCGAATGTGCAGGAGTGGCTGGATCCGTTTGGATTGGCTAAAACTCCTACTCGAACATTACAAAATAACTGGCTAAATTATGTTGGCTCTAGGCATACTAATAGTGATATTCATCATGGCTTTCCTGAGGAGTTTGCCGCTAGATTCAAAAAAATTGCAGATATAGATGTTAATAATCCTGAATACTACTATAACTTACCAAAAGAAAAACATACGAAAAAACCAGGAATCCATACCAATAGTTCTAGGACAGGAAAAAATTGGAATAAAACTTGGGCAGGAATTCTTGATCAAGTGGAAAAAATGAACTTATCAAAAACTGAAGCTAAGAAGTTCTTAGAAAAAAGACTGAGGGCTTTAGCTAGGAAAGAAAGAATTAGTAAGCATAATGCAAAAGCAGTGAAAAGAATGGGAAAATGTTAACGATATGGTATTGAAGGAAATATCTTTCTATCAAAAAAATTTATGGAGTATACTTTTATGTTCAAATTAAAATTATTTCCCGATGATTTTTTTAATATATGTATTAAACGTAAAGTAGAAATTAAAAAGTTAGATAAACTTCCCAAGCTAGATAATAACTATTTGTTATTTATTACTAAGTATCAAGAGGTGGAGATAATACCTGATATTTCTCTTTTTAATTACGAAGAGGCTTTAAATGAAAATAGATACTTAGAGTGCAATTATTCAGAAATATCAAGGTGTTTTTGGGGTATTGGACAAGCAGGACAGGGAGATGGATGGTTTTTAAATAAAATAGATAATACCATTTTTCATTATAATCATGATGCTGGAGAGTATACCAAATCTGGATTTACAAATTTAGGGATAGGTTTCCCACAATTTATCCAGTTGGCTTTATTATACCGAGATTTAGAACACCTATTGGATGAAGGAGAGACACTTACGGATAATATAAAAACTGAGTTTATAAATTCAGTAAATAGTATAAGTAATAATTTGTTTAATGTTTATCCATTTAAGTATTTTTAATTGGAATATTCAATGAATTTATTAAACAAACCGCAGCCCCGCACAAAACCTTCATTTCTGATGTAGGATATGTGCGGTACGCACGCGGTTTCTGTTTTTCAGACGACCTCAATACCTTTTTTGAGGTCGTCTGAATCATTTGTTCTTTAACAATCTCATTAGCAGTTGACATAGAGGTCGTCTGAAAACGAACTTTCAGGCGACCTTCATCTTATTTCGTCAAAAATGTGCGCGCGAAAGGGTTTTCATATCATACTGCTGCCTTTGAAATAGAATAAAAGGCGTATATAAAATCCTGTAGGAAGGATGATTTCGGAAACCAAACGGCAGGGATTAATTTCTAGGAAACAGGCAGCAAGATTGCGTAGAATTATTGGTAAATGTTCCTAATTTTATTAATGTAAATATATTGGAAAGGGTTAATATGACCTACTTGATTAAGCCATATGAATCAATTGGTGATTTTGTATTTGGTACTTCTATTGAGGAAATACAAGAAAAATATGGAAAACCAGCAAGAATGGTTGAAGATAATATTATGAATAATAAGGTGGAATATAGGAATGCTTGTGAGTTAGTTTATGAAAACGATAAATTGATTTATGGATATTGCTTAAAAGATTCTAATCCCATATTAGGAGATATTGATATATTTAAAAATTCAATCGAAGACCTTAAAGCTATCGATTCAGAATTTATCGAAGGAAAAAAATATATTCTTTTTAAGAATCTCGGGATTTGTATAGGAGGTATGACAGGAAAAAAATTCCTGAAGGCAAGTTATTAATTGCATTTGATAAAAATCACTTTGATTTTTTTGAATGTTTTACTGTAAGCCAATGAAACTCCCAATTCCGATGTAGAGTAAGTCGTAGCCCGCACAAAACCTTCAGTCCCGACGTAGGGTGTGTGCGGCACGCACGCATGCGGTTTCTGTTTTTCAGACGACCTCACTATCTTCTTTGAGGTCGTCTGAAACATTTGTTCTTTAACAATCTCAGCCAAAACCGCCTACG
>NZ_KV838042.1:0-1251 GCF_001838645.1 Neisseria sp. HMSC70E02
TCGGCATCCCGCGCGAGATGACCGACATCCACGGCAATCTCTTATGGTACGGCGAATATACCGCCTGGGGTCGTCTGAAAAAGGATGAGCGGGTTTACAAGAACGCGCATCAGCCGTTCCGACTGCAAAACCAGTACTTCGATGAAGAGACCGGGCTGCACTACAACCTGATGCGGTATTACGAGCCTGAGGCCGGGCGGTTTGTGAATCAAGATCCGATTGGGTTGTTGGGTGGGGAGAATCTTTATTCGTTTGCGCCAAGTGTACAGGCGTGGTTTGACCCGTTGGGGTTAGAAAAATGTTCTCCTAACAAAAAGGAATTTTACAATGCCAAATCGAGAAGAGAGGCTTTTAGAAGAGCAAAAAGAGATTCAAACATACCTAATTCACTTCAGCCCACAAAAATTAGACGTGTTCTTTTAGATGATGGTTATGGTAATAAGGTTTTAGATAGTAATTATCAACCAATTCAGGTGAGAGAATATTTTTATGAAATTCCTGGAAGAGAAACTATTGTTATCCAAGAACACAGTCTTGGCCATACAAAAGCAGAAATCAATAAAGGCAGAGAACCACATTTTAATGTGAGACCAGAAAGTAATACGAACACTGGTTCTGTAAGTGGTACTTATGGACATTATAATTTTAAGAAAAAAAGGTAATCTTATGTTGAATTTAGATTTCTTCGGAAATAATTTTTTTCTAAAAAAAATTTATCCTGAAGGTATATATAATTCTATTTTTATTAAAGATATTATGATTAGTTTAAATGGTAATAGCGAATTCAGTTTTTTTATAAAACAGGAGCCATTATTTCCCGTTAAAAAATGGGGAAAATGGGAGGAAGATTTTAATGCCTTATGGGTTAAAACATCAAGTAATGTAAGATTTAAAGGAGTTTTAATTTCAAATCCAGATAGATTGGGATTTAATAAATTAGATATATATGTTGAAGACTTTTGCCAAATTTTTATTTCTCAAAAAGAAAATTCTCATGTAAATCTATCATTGTTCAAGAATGATAGATTTATTATTCAGAATGTAATTCCCATTTTTATTTAAAATGAGTTGTAACCTACTTCCTTCTCAAGTAGTCGATAACAAGCCATAGTCTGTATAAAACTTCCAATTCCGACGTAAGGTGTGTGCGAAACGCACATATGCGTTTTTTGCTTCTCAAATGACCTCAAACCTTCTTTGAGGTCATTTGAGCTATCTGTTCTTTAACAATCTCAGCCAAAACCGCCTACG
>NZ_KV838043.1:0-1812 GCF_001838645.1 Neisseria sp. HMSC70E02
CCTACGAACCGCTGGCGCAAGTCCGCGATTGGACGAACGCAGAAGGAGAAAACCAACAACAGACCCGCTACTTCCACTGCGACCAAATCGGCATCCCAAGAGAAATGACCGATAAGGACGGCAACCTCTTATGGTTCGGCAACTACACCGGCTGGGGTCGTCTGAAAGAAGAAACCAAGGTAACGGATAGCGCATACCAACCCTTCCGCCTGCAAAACCAGTATGCCGACCGTGAGACGGGGCTGCATTACAACTTCTTCAGGTATTACGAGCCTGATGCGGGTAGGTTTGTGAATCAAGACCCGATTGGGTTGTGGGGTGGGGAGAATCTTTATTTCTTTGCCCCTAATGGTCAAATATTTATTGATCCTTTTGGTTTGTGGTATTGGAACAAGATTATAGGTACAGCACAGAAAACAGGTACAACAGGGCATAGGATTGTATCAATAATATATGCACATTTATATGCAATGAATCCAAAAGTGAAAAGGGTCACTTTGGATTTAGGATACAAAAGACTATTATCAGGAGAAGGAAAATTTACATTTAAATGGGGACCAAGACCTGATGTAGGCGTTTTATATAAAGATGGAAGCGTTAAAGCCATAGAAGTCGCATCCAAAACAGATAAATGTGACAAATTAAAAGCAAGAAATGATAATTTCCAAAGAGGAAAAATAAAACGTAAACCTACAAAAGTTTCTATGCTTGCAGTCCGATTACATAAACTATTAAGAAGGAAATAATATGTTTTTTAAAAAACTACCAAATAGACAAAATTTTAAAAACTTTTCCATAACTCTTTTAGTACGAAATGACATTCATAGTTATTTAAATACAAGTAATTGGTTTCTGGAGAATATAATTTTAATTGATGAATTATATTTAAATAAATTTAATTTAAGACTAGATGATATTGATATAAATTTTGGAAAATATCATTTTAGTTCAATAGAAAATGCTTTAAATAAAATTAAACAACAAAATTTATCATTCTTTCTAGCACAAACGAAAAAAATAGATAGGGTTTTAATTATATACGATAATCCCTTTTTGAATCAGGAAGAGTTACATTACGATAATACATATGAAGCAAGATTTGTAATTATGTGTCCATATGAATATAAGGAGGTATTATTAGATTTCATTACTAAAAATATTGATCTTGATAACTGGGATTATGGTTATGGCATGAGTTTACTGGAAAGCCAAACGCTTGAAGGCTCTCAGATTAAATCTACAATATTTTCAAGTAGAAATATACCATTACTCTCAGAAAAAATATGGAATGAAATGCTTTTGACAAGAGACTCATTGGCTGAAAAAGGTTTCATTAAAGATATTTACGAATTTAATATTCTAAATCATAAGCAAGCTGAAAATATTAATTTAGAAAGTTTTTTAAAAAGAGGGATTGGAAGTTATTCTATAAAAAATGAAAAATATATTTGGAAATTAAATTTTACTGAAATTAATTTAGTAAAACGCTTAATTAGTACAAACCCCTTCCTGCTTTCAATGACAAAAGATAAATCATGACAATATTGATTTTAACTCAGCAGGTCGTCTGAAACCCTAAGTCCTCATTCATCCCTCTTTCAGACGCCCCCATCCCCCAACAGGAGCAAGCTGCCATGGCATTCAATAAAATCGCCCGTAAAGACAGCGACTTCTATGTAATCTGTACCCTCCCCGATTTCTGCTGGGCACCCCCTCCCGCTCCTCCTGTTACACCGCCCATCCCCTTCCCGCTCTTCGCCGACCTGGGCAACGCTCAAACCGTCGCCAAAGACGTCCGCCTCAACCGCAAGC
>NZ_KV838044.1:0-16389 GCF_001838645.1 Neisseria sp. HMSC70E02
AGTATTGTACTATTTTGTTTTTAATTTACTATAGTTCAGAAAGTGTGCTGCTGACAAGGAACAGCGGCTTACTTTTTAAGCCTCTACTTCCTGTTTTACTCTATCCCCGCCCATTTGTGCGTCTGCACGCTCAACTGCCAATGCACGGGCGCGTCGGGGCGGCTGTTTAAGATACCGATTTGGCGGATGGTGTCGTAGATGTTCATCACACCGTTTTGTTCGCAGGGCGAAAGGTAGTAATGGCGCGCACGGATTTTACGTTCCATGTTTTCACAGAACGCAACGACATCGCCGTCCGCCACAATGCGCACTTCGTCGGCTTCGGCGATACAGCTATTTTCATATTTGGCGGCATAGCAGGCTTTGGGACTGGTGGCGACGTAGTCGATTTGCGGTGGCGCGGGCTTGAGGCCGTTGGTTTCGATACAGAGGAAATAACCTTCGGCCTTGAGCGCGTCCAGCAGCGTATCGAGATGCGGCTGTATGGTCGGCTCGCCGCCGGTGATGATGATATTGCGGGCGGCGTAGGTTTTCAGACGGCCTAAAATGTCGGACAGGCTCATCATGCCGAATTTCAAATAATCGGTATCACACCAGCCGCACGCCAGATTGCATTTGCCCAAACGGACGAACACGGCAGGCATGCCCGTGTTCCAGCCCTCGCCTTGCAGGCTCTCGAAAATTTCAACGATGCGGTATTGCGGATTTTCGGGGGCGACGCTGATTTTTTTCATACCGCCAACACCGCTGCCGCTGCCAGCATCGCGGGCAGGCCTTGTTTGACGAGTATGCCTTTGTTGCCGGAAGAGAACGCGCCCCATGCGGCGGCAATCAAAACGAAGCCGAGAAACAGAATCGTCGCGCCGTAAACGGCGTTGTCCGGCGCGGCAAACCGCGACCACACCAGCCCGATGCCGAGAAAGCCGTTATACAGCCCTTGGTTACTGAACAGGGTCTGCACGCGCTTTTGTTCCATAAATTCATAAGGCAGCTTGAACATTTCCGCCGCTTTTTCGCTGGGAATCTGCGTCATTTCAAGCCAGGCGATGTAGAAATGTTCGGCGGCGACGAGGAGAACTAGGAGGGTGGAAAGGAGTTTCATCGTATTCCTTTAAAGAATCTAGGTTGTTGAAATTTTTTTGAAAACCAAAGTACGGTTTATTTGGCAGACCGCTTCAATACAAACAAAATAAGCAAAAACGGCAGCAAAACAACGGCACCCATCAGAAAGAATTTCGGATATATCCGTTTGTCGTCTGCAAATTCCCTCAGCAGGGCGGCATCATCCGTTCCGCTTCCAATCGTCAATTCATCACTGCCATAATGAAGCGTTCCGCCGGCAACGGCATAATATCTGTCATTCAAAACCACTATCCTGAGATTCTCCGCATACAGCGTTTCCCCATGATATTCCGCACAGACTCTGCCCATACCCATTCGGCAGTCTGCGTGAATAACCTCTTTGCCGCCGACAATGCGCACACTCGGGTCATAAGCCTTGCCTGTAATTTTGACTTCGGCAGCGTTTAACCGTATTTCCCGACTACGGATGTTGCCGACGGTCAGGTCGAATCCGATAAATATCGAGGACACTGCTGCCAATATGCAAAACGAACAGAAAACCGCCAACACACCGTCAAACCATTTTCCAAACGGCAAGCCGCTTATCCGCACTCCCCTACTCCCCTTCATACTCCGCACACGATGTCGGCGTTTCCCACAATTTCACGCTGCACACTTTCAGCCCCGCGTTTTTCAAACGGTCGTACATTTCGACCGCCATATTTTCGGCAGTGGTGCGGCAGGGCAGGCACAGGGTTTTCATATTCCAGCCCTCCAAGAGCGCGGCGATTTGGCATTCGCGGCCGTTGCCGCCGTGGTAGATAAACGCGTGGTCGAAAGGGTCGGTAATATGTTTTTTCACAATGGCTTTGAGGTCGGTGAAATCCATCACCATGCCGTCTTTCGCGCCACCCCGTATGGGGTCGTCTGAAACCGTGATTTCGAGTTTGTAGGTATGCCCGTGCAGGTTTTGGCATTTGCCGTCATGCCCGTCGAGCATGTGTGAGGAGTCGAAGGTGAATATCTTGGTAATTTTCATGGTGGGTACTTTAAATCGGTAAATAGCCCTGAAAGCCGATTGCGGCAGGCTTGCCGTGCGGATTCGGGGTCAGGCGGATGGTGTGATTGCCGATGCGGTCGAGCCGGAGCAGGTTGTCCACGTCTTTTAGGTTGTCTTTATGCTGCTGAACATGGTCGGTCAACAAGGTTTGCAGGGCTTTTTGTTTGGCTTCGGCGGGCGTGGCAGCAACGAACAGTCCGAAAGCGTGCGCCTCGGCAAGCTGCCCCGCGCGATAACCGCCGACATTGACGAAATACAGGTGCGGGACGTTTTCAGACGACCCCTGCGGCTCGGCGTGGTCGGATACGTCAATATCGTAACCGTCCACCCATTCGACAACCTGCCAACCGTCAATATGGATTTTGTCCGCATCGCCGAACCATGCAGCTTTGAGCGCAGGGATGGCTTCGCGGTAGTCATTGCACACAGCAAATTGGATGTCGTGCACTTCGATGTTGGAACGGCCTGCGTTACCACCGAGATAGAACATATAAAGTTTGGGCATCTTCATCCTGACGTATTTTTGAAGTTTGGGAACCTGCCATTCTCCGCCTGCCTACCCGCCCAATTTCCTACTCAAACTTTCCGTATATTCTTCCCGTTCGGCGCGGCTGGTTTCGGGGAGGTGGGTGTTGAGCGACGACCATTTCCACCTGCTGCGCGCTTTGTTGAGTTCGGACGGGAGTTTGTCCGGCGTCCAGGGCGCTTTGCGGCTGTGCAACTCGACTTGCGATTGCGCCGCATGGCCACGCGTTTGCAGGATGTGGAGCAAATCGAGGGCGCGGGCGGCGAGCAGGGTCAGGGTTTCGGGGTCGGTGTGCAGGGTTTGGCGACCGGTGAGCTTGTCGGAAATGGTGCGGGTATTGGGCAGGATACCGCCCAAAAAACCGCCGATTGCCGTACCCAATCCGAGCGAACCGCCGAGCGTGGCGATGTCCAGCCCCAAGCCGATGAGTGCGCCGGTTGCCGCGCCCGTGCCGGTACGGATGCCGTATTGCTTGAGCAACTCGCTGTCGAATGGATCTTGATGGAAGGCTTTGGGTACCCAGTCGCCGCCGTCGATTTCGCTGTGGTAGAAGCGGTAGAGGGCAAACAGCCGCTGCTGCATCTGTCGTTCGAGCTGGCGGATTTCTGCCTGCATGGTTTGCAGGACGGGCGCGGGGTCGTCGTTTTCGTCGATTTCCTGCGTGAAGGCTGCCATATCGAGCAGGAAACCTGCGATTTCGTGCCGCGCTTCTTTGTCCAGACGCGTCCATTCGCGGCGGCGGGAAGCGGTCAGACGGTCGATGATGTCGTGTTGCGGCAGCATGGTGGCGAGCTTGTTCCAAAGGTTCAATTCGCCTTCAAAATCGAAGGCGACAGTGTCGAACCCTGCGAAAACGTGGAGATTGCGACGCGCCAACATGGTTGTCCACGCTTCAGGAAGCTGTCCGCCGGTAAAGTTGAACACGGGCATGACCGGTTTGGCGCACCATGAAAGAATGGTCAATTCGTCCCGATATTTGTCGAGGACGGGTTCGCGCGCGTCGATGACGTACAACGCCATGTCGCTTTGCAGAAGCTGCCGCAGCACTTTGGCTTCTTGGTTGAAATCGTGATGCGCGCCGTGGCTGTCGAGGAACTTTTGCAGCCGCTCGATGCCGTCGGCGCGTGTGTCCGTGTTGGTTTCCAGCCAATCCAAAACGCCGCCCGCGTCTTCGAGTCCGGGCGTATCGTACAGGTACAGCAGCGTGTCGGTGCCGTCGGTAATCGCGGCTTCTTCGACATGGCGCGTGGTGGACGGGGCGTTTTTGACTTCGCCGAACCCGCTGTCGCGCAACAGGGTGCGCAGGAGCGAGGTTTTGCCGGTATTGGTGTGCCCGACGACGGCGAGTGAAAGGGGTTGGTTGTTCATCATATTTTGAGAGAATGGATTTTCAGACGACCTTTTTCAGGATGGCGGCTTAACAAAACATTTCAAGTACGTTATTGGTTTTTCAGACGACCTTCCTGCGCCGCCTTGTCAGGTTCCAGCCATGCCACGTCGCACTCTGCCAACGCGTTGCGCCAGTGGTCCAATGTTTCGGACAGGTCGTCTGAAAGCGCCCGTTCCGTCAAAAGCTGTACCACCGCCCCGCCCTGCGCCGCTTCCGAAAGCCGGACAATCTGCCGCAACACGCCGCGGTCGGGGACGGTTTCCGCGCGCACGCCGATGAGGAGCTGGGCAGGTTTCTGTTTCAATTCAGCTTCCAAAGCGGCAACTTCTTCCCGATTCGCCGCCACGCCTTTATCCAGCCATTCCTGTGCCAGCCTGCCCGCAAACCATGTGCCTTCGTACCATTCGGTTTCCAGCATGACTGCCCACTTGGGCGCGTCGTTTAAGGTGATTTTCGGGGAAACGGCAGACACGGTTTCCCGACGCGTGTCCGCATCGACGATTTTGTTCTGCCAACGGCGGATGACCGCCTGATAATAAGGTTTCTCCAAATCCAGCTTGCTTTGGCTTGTTTTTAAAAAGATTTTGCATACCGCCCAAGCCAGCAGGCGCGGCAGGATGCCGTAGCAGGCTATGCTGCCGACCAACAGTCCCGACCACGCGCGCGCATCGGCGATGTTGCCGTTCAGACGACCTTCGACCACCGCCCGCGCATCAGGTGCAGGGAAACCGAGTTTCGACGGCAGCCACGCCAGCATCTCCACCGCGCGTACCGAAGCGGCATTGGTCAACAGCGTGCTTTCCCAGTTGAACGTATATTGGCGCACCAAAAGCAGCAGCAATACCGACACCAGCATCCCGCTCAGGGTGCAGAGCCATAGACTGTGCGAAGTCGCGCCGGTAATCCAACGCGCCGAAGGCTGCCGCCATTCGTCCGCATACAGCCGGAACACCGCCTGATTGACGGGGTCTTTACCCCGAAACCACGTCGCCGGACTACTGAAAAACCGCCCCACTTTCACGCGCAGGAACAACGTTGCCAACCATACCGCCAACATCAGCGTATTCATGCCCAACACACCCGCCAAAATCAGGAAAAAATTTAGCCCTTGGCTGTCCATCAAAAGGTAAGTGCCGGAAAAGCCGCCGCTAAACATCATTGTCGCCGCCACGATCCACAGCCAAAACGACCCGGCCCGCACTTGTTCCAAGGTATGACTAAGCCCGCGGTCTCTGTCTATCATCTCCGCGCGGCGGATGATTTTTCCTTCCAAGCCGCCCTCGACATGACGCAACGCCTCCGTCGCCTGCACGGGATCGCCGGCAAAAATATAGCCGCCCTCTTCCAAAATACGGACAAGTTCGGCGAGTTTTCGGGATGGGTTCAACATAAAAAGGTCGTCTGAAAGGGATGGTGAAAACGCAAAGATTTTATCACAGCCCTTTTCAGACGACCTTTGTATTTTAAATATGCGGCGCAGGCAAACCGTTTCGCTCAAGTGGCGGAAGAGAGGTTTCCACTATTCCCCGTCTTGGAAAATCACGTCGTTTTCAAACCGCGCCATATTGTGCAGCCCGTCGGTCAGGGCGATGCCTTTCAGTTCGTGGCGACGAACCAAATCCAACACGGCTTCCTTGCCGGAAACGGGATGGCAGCCGGCAGGTCCCATATGTTGGAAACGGTCGGTGTAAAAAAGATATAAATAACCGTCCCGCGCGTAAAGCCCGCCGTCTTTGCGGTTTATCCCGACAAAAAGCGGCTGCTCCGCCAATTGGTTCCAAACAATATATTTCACGGATTTCGCCAAATCCGCCGAATATTTTTCCACCAACCCGATCAGCAGCACATTCTCCTGCGGCGTATTGCCGGCAAAAAAGTCCAGCAATTCGTCATCTTCGACATCCGTAAACTGCTTGAACAATTCCTCCGCCCGCGCGGGTGTAACCTTATAGGGATTGGAAAAACCGACGATGGCTATCGGATGAAATTGCAGCGGTAACTTGGCATCGGTACCGATGGACAACGCCTCCATCTTCTCTCTGGAAGCCGCCATGCTGCCCGCGCCGTTCACGCGCATCAACCAAGAAAGTGCGCATTCAAAATGCTCGCCGTCCTGCCCTCTGTATTCCATCAGTTGAATGCCCAGCGAGTGCGCGACACGCAGGACATTACTCAAATTATTGAACTGGTCTGCCTTATCCAGCGCACCGACCAAAGCGATGCCGTCTAAAGCGCCGTCCTGCCCGTCTGAAAAAGCCCGCGCCGCTTCATAGTTTTCAAACACATATAAAACCGTCCGCCCGTCTTTCAGACGACCTATATAAGGGATGCCCGTCCCTTCCGACACATCCGCCTGCATGGCAGACAGCGGCACATACACTTTATCTTTCGCATAAATCGCCCGCGCCGAACCCTCGCTTTTTTCCTGCGCGGAAAGTCTGCGCGGCTCTTGTGCCGTTTCGCCGGACGGCTTGTTCCCAAAAATTTTCGACAAAATACTCATTCGGTTTTCCTTAATGTATTGGTATGCGCCCGCCTGACTGCTTTTCTGCACAACAGAACGGCGGCAAACCGGGCGCGCAAGATTTTATCACAGCCTTTTTCAGACGACTTGCATTATCCCTAAGATACCGTCCATAATAGCTTTATGCATTAAGCAAGGAAAAACAATGACTATCCGAACCACAACGTTATCCCTACTCACCCTGCTCACCCTCTTCCCCACGATTGCCGCCGCGAAAGACGAACCGCCTGCCGACGGCGACACTTGGGTGGACCACCGCCACGAAGTCGTTTCCAAACGCTTGGACAAATGGTCCAACCGCATCGACGACTGGTTTGGCGAACCCGACCCCGACCACCCTGCCGACGCCAACTTGCGTGTCATGCTTGATACTGAATGGAACCCTGACGACAAATTTACCGTGACGCCCCGCGTACGGGGTCGTCTGAAACTGCCGACCTTAGAGAAAAAAGTCCATGTGATTTTCGGTGACGACTCTTTGGACGACGAGTTGAAACACGAAGCCAACGCCTACCGCAACCGTACCAATACCAACGGCAGGATATTCGACGCATCCCAAAGCCGCGACAACAACGCCTCCCTTGCCGTACGCTGGTCTGAAGCATTCGCCAAACAGCGCACCGATACCGACTTCGATATCGGTATCCGCTCCGGCAGCGACCTGTACGCCCGCGCCAAAAGCTCGAGCAATTGGCAACTGACCGACAGCATCGACACCAGCCTCGAACAAATCTACCGTTACGGCATCAAGAGCAAACACCATGTCCGTACCAACTGGGAAACGCGCTACATCCCCAGCGAAAAAAGCTTTATCGCCAATCAGGCACACCTGCAATACGAACACGATAAAACCGAAGACTGGACATGGGGCAACAGCCTCTTCCGCCAACACAACCTCAGCAAACACCGCCACGTCAACTACGGCGTGTACACCGGCGGCAATATCGAAAAACGCAAAGCCGCCCTCAATACCTACGGTCCGTTTACCACCTACCGCCAACCGATTTGGCGCAACTGGCTGTTTACCCAAACCGAAGTCAACTACTACAACAACCGCAAAGAAAACCAAAAACACCGCGTCGGCGCGCTGTTAAGGATTGAAGCCTTGTTCTGATGCAAAAAGGTCGTCTGAAAGCCTGTTAACGGATTCAACCCCGTCAATACAGCTTTCAGACGACCTTTTTTCAAACTATCTCAAACAAATTATTCTTCCGAACCTTCTTCCCTGCCGTTGAAATACTCTGCCGCGCCACCGTCGAAAAAGCCCTGCAAAATCGCCTGAGCAGCCACTTGGTCGAGTACCGCCTTCTGTTTGCGCCCGAATACCTGCGCTTCGGCAAGCAGGCTTTCCGCATACAGCGAGGACATCCGTTCATCCACCCAATATACGGGCAGGTTGAAACGCCCGTGCAGGCGGCGGCCGAATTTGCGGCTGAGGCGGGTCAACTCGTGTTCCGTACCGTCGGCGTGGGTCGGCAATCCGACGACCAGATGCTTGGGCTGCCATTCCCGTATCAGCTTGGCGATGGCGTTGAACTTCTCGTCGTTGCTGTTGCCGGTAACGGTCGCCAAAGGATGCGACAAGCCAAGTTCCGCATCGCCCTGAGCCACACCGATACGCGCCTCGCCGAAATCAAACGCCAAAACCGTCCCCGCCGGTGCTTTATGCATGACCGGCTCCACAGACAAGCGCATCGGGCTGGATGCCCAGCTTGGCAAACGCAGCGGCGTAGCGGTGTTCGTAAGGCATATCGAACAAAATATGCTCGTCCGCCTTAACCGTCAGCCAGACATTGTCCGCCAGCTCGCGTTCAAGCTGCCCTTTGCTCCAGCTCGAATAGCCTATGCTGATTAAAATCTTGTCCACCGCGCCCTGACGCGATAAGTTTTCAATCACATCGCGCGAAGACGTCAGCGCAATGTCGTCTGAAACAATCATACTGTTTTGCCAGTTGCCCACGGGCGTATGCACGACATAGCCGCGGTCAATCTGTACCGGCCCGCCCATCATGACGTGTTCGTGCTGCATCCGCAAAGGAATATTGCGGTCGGTTGCCGCAAAAATCATGTCCATCGTAATCGGCGACGGTTTGTTGATGATGATGCCCAACGCGCCCTCTTCGTTGTGTTCGCACACATAAATCACCGAATTTTCGAAAAACGGGTCGTCCATATCAGGCATGGCAATCAGGAAATGGTCGGTTAGGTTCATATCGCTCATCTTTTACTTGTTCGGCACAGGCGCATCCACGACGCACGCACCGTAAATCTGTTTGCCTTCCGCTCCGGCAACTTGCTGCGCATCCGCTTTAGCACCGCCAAAGCACGACACCGCGCTCAAGGAGTTCTTCGGCGAACCCTGAACGATTTTGTCGCTGTAAACCAAATACGCAAACGCCTTACGTTTAGGATCGTAATAACGGATAATCTGCTGGCTCTTGAACGCCAAACTCGCGCTGCGCTTAAACACCTCCCGCGGCTTAACGACAGCCTGCTCGTTATAACGGATGACCTCCGCCGTCTGCACGCACGACACGGAAGCATCACTCGCATCTTCCTCCAAATTCACCGTCTCTTTCAAACCGCCTTTTTTCGCATAAGAAATATAACAGGCAACCCCTTGCACATCAGGATCATCAAACCCCTCGACTTCAATACGGTCATTTTTCCCCAACATATGAAAAACCGTGCTGGCACGTCCGATTTTGTCGGTATCGTTACCGCAGGAAGCAAGAAGCAGGGCGCAAAGCGCAGGCAGAATGATTTTATTCATGTAAATAAGAAACCTTTGAGGGTTGAAAATAAAGAAGCTGACACCGCAGCTCCTACTATATAAGACCGCTTGTTCAGATTGCAAGCATCGGAAAGACCCAAATACCCAATTGAATCCCATCACCGGCTGCAAACCATCCCACTACAAACCCCATCCCTTTCATTCCTTGGTACATTCAAGGTTCAAAAAGAGAACTCTGGATTGAGCGCCAAGTTTACCGTCTGAGCTTTGACTGCAAACAAAAAAGGTCGTCTGAAAACAGATTTTCAGACGACCTTTTGAACAGAGTGTTCAACGCCCACGTTTCCAGCCGGAAAACGCGGCATCAGTAATAACGCACCTTTATTTGACTTCAGAAGGCTGCTCCCCTTTCAGATAATTCTGATAATTATATGTACCATATATTTTTAAATATTCACCTGAATTATAGATATTAAAAGTACTAAATTGTTGTTTGTCTGTTTTCCAGATGAGCACAGTTTCATAAGAATTATTGCTCAAACGAAAGCTGACGAGAAATTTGTGTACAGTCGGTCTTAATGTATCACGATCAAATTCAGAAAATAAATAGCGTCCATATAGGGTTGGCTTAACTTCGCTGACAAAACGCTCATATGCCATTTCATGTTCAGTAACTATTTTTTTATGTAGTAAAATCCCATAAAGCTCTTGAATAAACAAATCAGTATCAGGCATAGGAATACCATTTTTATTAATAAAATCATGATCTGAAATCTTCAGGTACGTTTTTTCGTCAGACAGCCATTGTTTGGCACTAAACCACACCTTTTTTTTAAGTGGCGATTCAGCTTCTCCGTATTCTCCGCATTCTAAATATTCCAAATACCGAAACACATACATTTGATATTTCTTCTGCGTTAGATGATAACCACCAGCCAGTAATAATATTCCAATAAATAAAACAATAACTTTATTTTTACGGTTGATATTTTTGCAATTCATATTTTCATCCTATTGATATTTATTATAATATCGGTAAATATCGTATCTTTTTTGAGTATAACAATTCCGTCAGCATTATCTTCATTATTTTCCTATTTTTCTATACATTTAACTATTTTCAACAAATGGCATAGTTTAAATGGCATTTAATTTACCACTCCATTCATAAAAAAGTCGTCTGAAAACATATTTTCAGACGACCTTCTAATCTTCAACCTTTTCCAAACTAATCAGCTTGACCTTTTCCTTCACGCTTGCGTTTCTGCTCCCTCGCCCAATCAACCATATCTTTGGGGTAATAAGGAGATTGGCGCAATTCGGTATCGTCCAAATCGTCAAGATAAGCGATGGCGGCGGCTTCGAATGCCCAGTAACCGCAATAACCGTTCTGTTCTGGATCGAGGTGGGATTGGTATTCAAGGTCGCTCATGCCGACCATTTCGTGGTACCAATCTTTGAGGTAGGCGTTGAGTTCTTCCAGTTGTTCTTCTTTGGTTTCGCCACGCATAGCTTCGCCGAATAAAATGGCGTGTTTGCCCATTTGGACATAATCCGGATCGGGACGATTTTTAAAATGGTAGTCCAAAAAGTCTTCAATAGTGGAATCAGGTTCTAAATCGCCTTCTGCATTGGCAAGGATGACTTCGAGTAGGCGCGGGAGCAGGTCTTCGCGTTGCAGGAGGTAGCACAGCGCGATAAGGTGCAGCGTTTTAAGGTAATGCTCACCATCACACCACGGCATCGGGCTGGTATAGTAGCCGATATCGTTTAATTTCACTTTGTTTTGCTGCCAGAATTTGGTTATCTCTTCCTCTGAAGCTAAAAATTTTTCTAGAATAGGAATTAAATCCTCTATCGGTTTACCTGCTGTATATATAATTTTCAAATAATCCCAGTAGGTTTCTGCTTGTTGCCTAGATAAAAATCTTAATGCCAAATCATCTGAGAGTTTCCATTTATTATATTCAGGAATAGCTTCCAGAAAATAATTATTAAATTTATTAAATCTTTCCTCACTCAAAAAATGCTGCCTGCGCTTTTCATTAAAACAAACTTGTTCGGTTTCGTTCATGTTTTACCCCTATAAAATCTGGCTCGGTTGGTGCAATTCTTTGAATCTTTGTATTCAGACGAATAATTTAATCCCTCAAACAATAGCAGTTTGAAATCTGAATCCAACACCCTATTTCAATTCACAGAAAGGTCGTCTGAAACCTGATTTAGTTTTTCAGACGACCTTTCCGTATCAAACTCAATAAAAATTCCCTTATCTCATCACGGCTCCGCCATTTCCAATGCCTGCTTGATGTCCACGGCAACGACGCGCGATACGCCTTTTTCCTGCATGGTTACGCCGACCAGCTGTTCCGCCATTTCCATGGTCAGGCGGTTGTGGGAGATGTATAGGAACTGGGTTTGCGCCGACATTTCTTTGACCAGGTTGCAGAAGCGCGAGGTGTTGGCATCGTCCAGCGGGGCGTCGACTTCGTCCAGAAGGCAGAAGGGGGCGGGGTTGAGGCTGAACAGGGCGAACACGAGGCTCATGGCGGTGAGGGCTTTTTCGCCGCCGGAGAGAAGGTGGATGGTGCTGTTTTTCTTGCCGGGCGGGCGCGCCATGATGGACACGCCGGCGGTCAGGAGGTCGTCGCCTATCATTTTGAGGGTGGCTTCGCCGCCGCCGAACAGGGTGGGGAAGAAGGTTTGGACTTTGCCGTTGACGGCGTCGAAGGTTTCTTTGAAACGCGCTTTGGTTTTGTCGTCGATTTGGGCGATGGCTTCTTCCAAAAGGGTGATGGCGGCTTGCACGTCTTCGCTCTGGCTGCGGTAGTAACCGTCGCGTTCGCGCGCTTCTTCGAGTTCTTGCAGGGCGGCGAGGTTGACGGCGCCGAGGGCTTCGATTTGCTGGGTGAGGCTGCCGATGCTGCTGTTCAATACTTTCGGCGATTCTTTCGCCAACGCTTCGAGCGCGTCCAAATCGGCGGCGCGTTCGGTCAGGTTTTGATGGTAGCGTTTGGCGTTAATCAGGGCTTCCTGCTGCTGCAACAGGGCGGTTTGGGTGGCGGCCTGAAGCTGCGGCAGCTTGGTTTGCAGGGCTTGTACGCGGGCGTATTGTTCCCTGCCCTGTTCCTGAATCTGCGCGAGTTTCTCCTGCACGGCGATGTATTCTTCGTCCAGCGTGTGCACGGCTTCAGTCAATTCGTCGAGCTTGATGTGCTGCTCGTCGTTTTGGAACTCGGTTTCATAGGCGAGGGCAAGCTCTTGCTGGCGTTCCTGCCAGTCTAGGGTTTGCTGTTCGAGCCGGGCGATTTGCTGCTGGTAGTTTTGTTTTTGCTGGTTGAGTTTGTGGACGGCGACTTCGGCCAGCCCGTATTGGCGGTTGGCTTCCAGCAGGGCAAGCTGCGCCTGTTTCAGACGGCCTTGCTGCTCTTGGCGGCTGTGTGCGGTGGTTTGCTGTTGGTGTTCGAGTTCGGCGGCGGCTTCCTGCAAAGTAGCGATGTCGTCTGAAAGCCCGTCGGACGTGTGTTGCAACACGGTCTGCTCTTCCGCCAACTGCGTCAGTTCGCGCTCGATGTGTTCGCGGCGGATTTGCCCTTGGTTGGTACGCGCCAGAAGTTCGGCGGCGCGTTGCTGCGCTTGGCTGTATTGGCGCGTGTGCTGCTGTTGCTGCTGCATCAGGTTTTTATGCTGCACTTCGGACGAGCGCACGGCGGCTTCCGCCTGTTTGAACGCAGCTTCGGCGGCGGAGAGTTCGGGGGCAAGTTTTTCCAGTTCGGACGCAATGCCGTCGAGGCGCGCTTTTTGGGCAATCAGGCTTTCCTGCACAGGTTTGGCATAGAGCAGGACGCTGACTTTATCGACCTGATGGCCTTCGGGCGTAAGCCAGATTTGGTGTGCGCCCAAATCGCTTTGATGCGCGAGGGCGTAGCTCAAATCGGGCGCGCACAATACGCCGTCGAGCCAGTGGTGTAATGCCGTCTGAAACGGCGGCTGCGCTTGGATTTGGTTCAGCAATGCCTGTACGGGCAGGGATTTTTTGATGCCGCCGGAGAGGTCGTCTGAAAGCCATGCCGCCTGCCCTTGCGGCAAAGGCACGGGCGGCACGAAGCCGTGTGGCACGGCGCGGGCGTGCAGGCGTTCGGCAAGGATGACGGACAAGGCGTGTTGCCACTCGGCGGGCGCGGTGATGTGTTGCCACAGTTGCGGCGCGGCGGCGTGGTCGGTTGCCTGCCAGAAGTCGGCGGCTTCCTGCTGCTGCGACAGGATTTGCGACAACGCCTGCTGCTGCGCCTGCAAGGTGATGTGTTGCTGCTTCAGGCTTTGGAAGCGGTCTGAGGCCGTCTGAAACGTCTCGCGGGCGGCGTGTAAGGCTTCTTCCGCGGCAATGATTTGTTCTTCGTAATGCTCTTGCTGGCTTTGCAACAAGGCGGCGGCTTCCTGCGCGGCAGCGGTTTCGGCTTCGTCGGGCAGGTTCAGAGCTTGGTTTTCCTGTTTCAAACGACCTTTGCGCTCTTCGTGCTTGGCAACGGTTTGTTCGGCATGGGCAAGCTGCTGCTGTTTCAACGCCAGTTCGCGGCGGATGCGGTTTGCCTCGTCCTGCTGGGTTTGGAAGGCGGCGTTGAGCGTGGCTTGGGCTTCTTCTAATTCGGGCAGACGCTCTTCATGTTCGGCAACCTGCATCGCCCATTCTGCCAATTCGGTTTGCTTTTCTTCGGCCTGCAACTCGTTTTCTTCAAGTTGTACGCGGATTTGCTGCTGCTCCTGATGAATGCGCTGCATCTGCGCCTGCGCCGCCTGCTTGTCGCGTTCGATGCGTTGGTGCAGGTTTTGCTGATGGCGGATTTGTTCTTCCAAACGGGCAATCTGCTCGCGCAACACGCCGCGTTTGTTGCTCAGTTCGTGTACCGCCTGTTGCTGCGACTGTTCGGCGGTCTGCAAGGCGTGTACTTCGTCGTTTAACGCCTGAACCTGCGCGGCGGTTTCGTCCTGCTGCGCCTGCAAAGACTGATGCTGCGCGGTCGCTTTGTCAGCGGCGGCAAGCGATTGCTGCCATTGGGCGTAATCGAGCAAATCCTGTTGTCGGTTCAACTGCGCGGTCAGGGATTTGTAGCGTTCGGCGGTTTCCGCCTGTTTCTCCAGCTTTTCCACCTGACGCGCCAATTCGGTCTGCAAATCGCCCAAACGCTGCAAATGCTCGCGCGTGTCTTTCAGACGACCTTCCGTCTCCTTGCGGCGTTCCTTATATTTGGACACGCCCGCCGCCTCCTCGATATAGGCGCGCAACTCCTCCGGCCGCGCTTCGATGATGCGCGAAATCATCCCCTGTTCGATGACGGCATAACCACGCGCACCCACGCCCGTACCCAGAAACAAATCGGTAATGTCACGGCGGCGCACGGTCTGATTGTTGATGAAATAAGTCGATTCGCCCTGACGCGTCAGCTGCCGCTTGATGCTCACCTCGGCATACTGCCCCCACGCCCCCTGCAAACTGTGGTCGCTGTTGTCAAACACCAGCTCCACCGAAGCCCTCGGCGCAGGACGGCGCGTCGCCGCACCGTTAAAAATCACGTCCTGCATACTCTCGCCGCGAAGCTGCTTCGCCGAAGCCTCGCCCAACACCCAGCGAACCGCATCAATCACATTCGACTTGCCGCAGCCGTTCGGCCCGATAACCGCAACAAGCTGCCCCGGAACATGAATCGTGGTCGGGTCGGTAAAAGATTTGAAGCCGGAGAGTTTGATGTGGGTCAGGCGCATGGGATAAGGACGGGGAGAAAAAATAAAGTGGGATTTTATACTAGTCTTCCCGCGAAAAACCAAATTCTTGAAAACAAATCTGACAGCCTGCCGCCTGCACCGACAAACCAGCATGGACGGCAGCACGCAAACTGAAAATAAGCAGTTTGCAGCGACCTGATTCTTCAAATGCGTCAGCAGGCAAACCGATAATTCAATGCCCTGATCAAAACAGGCATATAATATGCACCTTATCAAAAACAGATTGGAAGGAACCGACGATGGATGGACAAATGGCGCTTTTTTGCTATCAGGAACTGCCGGTTTGGCAGGCAGACGAGATTCCCGACGCGCTGCGGGCGGGTCATGCGTTTGACGAAGGGGAATGGGCTTGCCTGAACGTATTGCAAGGTCGTCTGAAATTGACGGAAGCTGATAATGCTTCTGTCGAGCTGACTGTCGAAGACGGCGACCACATGATCGCGCCGCAGCAACAGTTTACGGTCGAGCCTTTGACGGACGACACGGAAATCAAGCTCTCGCTTTATTGCGCGGCAAAGGATTATTTCAATAAGAAATACGGCATGAGCGCGACCCATTCGGCGGTAGTGGCGGCTGAAAATATCGTTCCTGCGGGCAAGGCTTTGGATATGGGCTGCGGTCAGGGGCGTAATGCGCTGTTTTTAGGTTTGAAAGGATTTGACGTAACCGCCGTAGACAACAACCCGCAGGCGGTGCAAAACGTCAACGAGTTGGCGCGCATCGAAGACCTGGACGTGCGGGCGGTGGAATATGATTTGAATGCCGCCAACCTTCAAGATCATTTCGACTATATCGTGGCGACGGTTGTGTTTATGTTCCTGTATCCGCGTTTCGTGCCGCAAGTGATTGCCGATATGCAGGCGCACACCAACCCGGGCGGCTACAACCTGATCGTTTCGGCGATGGACACTGAAGACTTCCCCTGCCCTATGCCTTTTCCGTTTAAATTTAAAGAAGGCGAGTTGCGCGAATACTACCGCGACTGGGAGATTGTCGAATACAAAGAGGAACTCGGCGCCATGCACGCGAAAGATGCGGCGGGCAATCCGATACAGTTTAAGTTTGTTACCATGTTGGCGAAAAAGCCTGAGGCATAAACGAACGGGGTCGTCTGAAAGGTTTTCAGACGACCTTTTGGTATCCACTTTCTTATAGAGTCTCCAATATTGCCCACCAGTCATCCGAGTTACACTTCAAAAGCTGAATCGTGTTGACTGCGGGCAACTGACACCCAACGCACCATCACTAACAGCCCAAAAACAAAAAGGTCGTCTGAAACCTGAACTGGCCCCCAAATCTTGGACACTCATAA
>NZ_KV838045.1:0-411 GCF_001838645.1 Neisseria sp. HMSC70E02
ACTTTTAAGGTCTAACCATGGCATACTCTGCGGACTTAAGAAACAAAGCTTTAAACTATTACGAACAATGCAAAAACATCAGCCAAACCGCAGCAACGTTTAACTTGTCAAGAAACACGCTTTACCTGTGGATTCGCCTTAAAAAGCAAACAGGCAGCCTAAAACATCAAGTTACCGGTCTGAATGCCGTCAAATTGGATAGGCAAAAACTGGCTCAATATGTTGGGCAACACCCGGATGCCTATCTGCATGAAATCGCCAAACATTTTGATTGTACGGCAGCCGCCGTTTGCTATGCACTCAAACAGATGGGGATGACGCGCAAAAAAAGACCACCACTTACAAAGAACAAGATCCGGCCAAAGTAACGCATTATTTGACACAGCTGGCCGAATTTTCCGACTACCAACG
>NZ_KV838046.1:0-1267 GCF_001838645.1 Neisseria sp. HMSC70E02
ACCGGCTGGGGTCGTCTGAAAGAGGAAACCAAGGTAACGGATAGTGCATACCAACCCTTCCGGTTACAGAACCAATATGCCGACCGTGAAACGGGGCTGCATTACAACTTCTTTAGGTATTACGAGCCGAATTCGGGCAGGTTTGTGAATCAGGATCCGATTGGGTTGGAAGGAGGTGTGAATTTTTATCAGTTTGGTTTTAATGTAACTCTTTGGGTTGATACTTTAGGTCTAACAGGTACACCAATTCCAAATAAAATTTTAGGTGATTCTCGAGAAACCAAAGCTCTGAGAATTTTAAAAGATAAAATTAAAGGTACTAATGCTAAAATTGAAAGAGAAAGATATTTAAGAGATTGTAAGACAGGAAAATCTGTTAGAGATAAATTTGGTTCTAGACGAAGAGTTAATTTTGTCATAATTGAAAATAATTTTGGAAAATGTTATGAGGTAACTGGTCCAGAGACTGATAAAACTAAACAAATGGCAAAAGAGAAAGAAATTAGAAAAAAAGGAGGAATTTGTATTAAACCAAAAGGTTCAAAAGAATTAATTGAAGTATCAATGTCTCAAATTATGCGTATTATTTAGAAGGTTATATTATGAGTAATGAAATTTTTAATTTCAAAGAAGCTTTTGAGTACAATGCGATAGCTCCTAAGGAATTATCCGAGTACTTGGATAAAGATTTATATGTTGAAGCCGGAGATAGAATCACAAGAAAATATAAAGAAATTTATTATTTTTATGATAAACACAATCTTTCAAAAGTAAGGTTGTGTGATGATTTAGGGGAAATTATACATGACCCCGTGTATGAGAATGATTTAACTGAAAAAGGTATTATATTTTCTGAAATAGCTTATCATTGGATTGACAAAATAAAAGGGGCTAATAAAAATCCACCAGATATTAAATATTTGGAAAAAAAATTAAAAGAAATTGGATAAGTTAAAGATAAGCCCACATAACGAGCGTACCTGAACGGAACGTTTATTTCTTGAGTATAGTGGTGTAGCGCAGCCATGCACGGTTTTTTTTAAATTTCCATTAAAGACCGTCTGAAAAATACCCCGTTCCCTTTCAGCAAGCAGCAGCCCCCCCATGAAACCTCCAATCCTGACGTAGGGTGTGTGCGATACGCACGCACGCGGTTTCTATTTTTCAGACGACCTCAACCCTTTTTCGAGGTCGTCTGAAACATTTATTCTGTAACAATCTAAGTCCAAATCGCCTACGAATACGGCCAAGACGGTCTGCCGACCCG
>NZ_KV838047.1:0-6466 GCF_001838645.1 Neisseria sp. HMSC70E02
AAAGGTCGTCTGAAAGGGATTTCAGACGACCTTTGCTGTTGATTGAGTTTGGTTTGAGAATATTTTGAAATAAAAGTCTTTGTATTTCAGGTTGTTGTTAGGTTTTATGGAATTTTTTGCGGTTTGGGAGTTGACGGGTTTTTGAGGGGAGGGGTATAGTTCGGTTCTTCGCTGCTTCGGCGGTGATTGAACGAACAGGTAAGTATATCACAGTTAGTCTGATTTTTCGAGGTTTTAAGAAAAGTTTTGATTGACAATGAGATGAAATGCTTTATAATTCGTTTTCGCTCTTTAACAAAACAGATTACCGATAAGTGTGAGTGCGACAGCCTCACACTGTTTGAAAGACAGACAAGATGATGTTTTAGACATTGTCCTGTCGGTTTCTTTGAAGCAGACCAGAAGTTAAAAAGTTAGAGATTGAACATAAGAGTTTGATCCTGGCTCAGATTGAACGCTGGCGGCATGCTTTACACATGCAAGTCGGACGGCAGCACAGAGAAGCTTGCTTCTTGGGTGGCGAGTGGCGAACGGGTGAGTAACATATCGGAACGTACCGAGCAGTGGGGGATAACTAATCGAAAGATTAGCTAATACCGCATATATTCTGAGGAAGAAAGCAGGGGACCATTTGGCCTTGCGCTGTTTGAGCGGCCGATATCTGATTAGCTAGTTGGTGGGGTAAAGGCCTACCAAGGCGACGATCAGTAGCGGGTCTGAGAGGATGATCCGCCACACTGGGACTGAGACACGGCCCAGACTCCTACGGGAGGCAGCAGTGGGGAATTTTGGACAATGGGCGCAAGCCTGATCCAGCCATGCCGCGTGTCTGAAGAAGGCCTTCGGGTTGTAAAGGACTTTTGTCAGGGAAGAAAAGGGCGGGGTTAATACCCCTGTCTGATGACGGTACCTGAAGAATAAGCACCGGCTAACTACGTGCCAGCAGCCGCGGTAATACGTAGGGTGCGAGCGTTAATCGGAATTACTGGGCGTAAAGCGGGCGCAGACGGTTACTTAAGCAGGATGTGAAATCCCCGGGCTCAACCTGGGAACTGCGTTCTGAACTGGGTGACTAGAGTGTGTCAGAGGGAGGTAGAATTCCACGTGTAGCAGTGAAATGCGTAGAGATGTGGAGGAATACCGATGGCGAAGGCAGCCTCCTGGGATAACACTGACGTTCATGCCCGAAAGCGTGGGTAGCAAACAGGATTAGATACCCTGGTAGTCCACGCCCTAAACGATGTCGATTAGCTGTTGGGCAGCATGACTGCTTAGTAGCGAAGCTAACGCGTGAAATCGACCGCCTGGGGAGTACGGTCGCAAGATTAAAACTCAAAGGAATTGACGGGGACCCGCACAAGCGGTGGATGATGTGGATTAATTCGATGCAACGCGAAGAACCTTACCTGGTCTTGACATGTACGGAACCCTCCAGAGACGGAGGGGTGCCTTCGGGAGCCGTAACACAGGTGCTGCATGGCTGTCGTCAGCTCGTGTCGTGAGATGTTGGGTTAAGTCCCGCAACGAGCGCAACCCTTGTCATTAGTTGCCATCATTAAGTTGGGCACTCTAATGAGACTGCCGGTGACAAGCCGGAGGAAGGTGGGGATGACGTCAAGTCCTCATGGCCCTTATGACCAGGGCTTCACACGTCATACAATGGTCGGTACAGAGGGTAGCCAAGCCGCGAGGTGGAGCCAATCTCACAAAACCGATCGTAGTCCGGATTGCACTCTGCAACTCGAGTGCATGAAGTCGGAATCGCTAGTAATCGCAGGTCAGCATACTGCGGTGAATACGTTCCCGGGTCTTGTACACACCGCCCGTCACACCATGGGAGTGGGGGATACCAGAAGTAGGTAGGGTAACCGCAAGGAGCCCGCTTACCACGGTATGCTTCATGACTGGGGTGAAGTCGTAACAAGGTAGCCGTAGGGGAACCTGCGGCTGGATCACCTCCTTTCTAGAGAAAGAAGAGGTTGTCGCATTCACACTTATCGGTAAACTGTAGAAGATGCGGAAGAATGCTTGAGTGAAGACAAGGTTCGCTTAAGAAGAGAATCCGGGTTTGTAGCTCAGCTGGTTAGAGCACACGCTTGATAAGCGTGGGGTCGGAGGTTCAAGTCCTCCCAGACCCACCAAGAACGGGGGCATAGCTCAGTTGGTAGAGCACCTGCTTTGCAAGCAGGGGGTCATCGGTTCGATCCCGTTTGCCTCCACCAATACTTTCCAAATCAAAGCGAGTTAAAAGGCAGTGTAACTGCTTTCTTTTTTTCTAAAGAGAAGTCTGCTGACGAATCAGTTTGACGGAAAAAGAAAGGCTGCTATAATAATCAGCTCATTTTGATTTGCGAAGTAAATAGCAATATTGAACGCATCGATCTTTAACAAATTGGAAAGCCGAAATCAACAAACAAAGACAATGTGTCTGTTTTTGATGATTGACCAATTGCAAACGGTCAGTTGTCTCCTGGATAGGAAAAGAAAAACAGGTACAGTATTTGGGTGATGATTGTATCGACTTAATCCCGAAAGACAAAAGGCGGGATTAGGACACAACAAGCAGTAAGCTTTATCAGAGTAGGAAATTCAAGTTTGATGTTCTAGTCAACGGAATGTCAGGCAAAGTCAGAGAAGTTCTTGAAATGATAGAGTCAAGTGAATAAGTGCATCAGGTGGATGCCTTGGCGATGATAGGCGACGAAGGACGTGTAAGCCTGCGAAAAGCGTGGGGGAGCTGGCAATAAAGCTATGATCCCGCGATGTCCGAATGGGGAAACCCACTGCATTCTGTGCAGTATCCTAAGTTGAATACATAGACTTAGAGAAGCGAACCCGGAGAACTGAACCATCTAAGTACCCGGAGGAAAAGAAATCAACCGAGATTCCGCAAGTAGTGGCGAGCGAACGCGGAGGAGCCTGTACGTAATAACTGTCGAGATAGAAGAACAAGCTGGGAAGCTTGACCATAGTGGGTGATAGTCCCGTATTCGAAATCTCAACGGTGGTACTAAGCGTACGAAAAGTAGGGCGGGACACGTGAAATCCTGTCTGAATATGGGGGGACCATCCTCCAAGGCTAAATACTCATCATCGACCGATAGTGAACCAGTACCGTGAGGGAAAGGCGAAAAGAACCCCGGGAGGGGAGTGAAATAGAACCTGAAACCTGATGCATACAAACAGTGGGAGCACCCATGTGGTGTGACTGCGTACCTTTTGTATAATGGGTCAACGACTTACATTCAGTAGCGAGCTTAACCGAATAGGGGAGGCGTAGGGAAACCGAGTCTTAATAGGGCGAAGAGTTGCTGGGTGTAGACCCGAAACCGAGTGATCTATCCATGGCCAGGTTGAAGGTGCCGTAACAGGTACTGGAGGACCGAACCCACGCATGTTGCAAAATGCGGGGATGAGCTGTGGATAGGGGTGAAAGGCTAAACAAACTCGGAGATAGCTGGTTCTCCCCGAAAACTATTTAGGTAGTGCCTCGAGCAAGACACTGATGGGGGTAAAGCACTGTTATGGCTAGGGGGTTATTGCAACTTACCAACCCATGGCAAACTAAGAATACCATCAAGTGGTTCCTCGGGAGACAGACAGCGGGTGCTAACGTCCGTTGTCAAGAGGGAAACAACCCAGACCGCCAGCTAAGGTCCCAAATGATAGATTAAGTGGTAAACGAAGTGGGAAGGCCCAGACAGCCAGGATGTTGGCTTAGAAGCAGCCATCATTTAAAGAAAGCGTAATAGCTCACTGGTCGAGTCGTCCTGCGCGGAAGATGTAACGGGGCTCAAATCTATAACCGAAGCTGCGGATGCCAGTTTACTGGCATGGTAGGGGAGCGTTCTGTAGGCCGATGAAGGTGCATTGTAAAGTGTGCTGGAGGTATCAGAAGTGCGAATGTTGACATGAGTAGCGATAAAGCGGGTGAAAAGCCCGCTCGCCGAAAGCCCAAGGTTTCCTACGCAACGTTCATCGGCGTAGGGTGAGTCGGCCCCTAAGGCGAGGCAGAAATGCGTAGTCGATGGGAAACAGGTTAATATTCCTGTACTTGATTCAAATGCGATGTGGGGACGGAGAAGGTTAGGTTAGCAAGCTGTTGGAATAGCTTGTTTAAGCCGGTAGGTGGAAGACTTAGGCAAATCCGGGTCTTCTTAACACCGAGAAGTGACGACGAGTGTCTACGGACATGAAGTAACCGATACCACGCTTCCAGGAAAAGCCACTAAGCTTCAGTTTGAATCGAACCGTACCGCAAACCGACACAGGTGGGCAGGATGAGAATTCTAAGGCGCTTGAGAGAACTCGGGAGAAGGAACTCGGCAAATTGATACCGTAACTTCGGGAGAAGGTATGCCCTCTAAGGTTAAGGACTTGCTCCGTAAGCCTCGGAGGGTCGCAGAGAATAGGTGGCTGCGACTGTTTATTAAAAACACAGCACTCTGCTAACACGAAAGTGGACGTATAGGGTGTGACGCCTGCCCGGTGCTGGAAGGTTAATTGAAGATGTGAGAGCATCGGATCGAAGCCCCAGTAAACGGCGGCCGTAACTATAACGGTCCTAAGGTAGCGAAATTCCTTGTCGGGTAAGTTCCGACCCGCACGAATGGCGTAACGATGGCCACACTGTCTCCTCCCGAGACTCAGCGAAGTTGAAGTGGTTGTGAAGATGCAATCTACCCGCTGCTAGACGGAAAGACCCCGTGAACCTTTACTGTAGCTTTGCATTGGACTTTGAAGTCACTTGTGTAGGATAGGTGGGAGGCTTAGAAGCAGAGACGCCAGTCTCTGTGGAGCCGTCCTTGAAATACCACCCTGGTGTCTTTGAGGTTCTAACCCAGACCCGTAATCCGGGTCGGGGACCGTGCATGGTAGGCAGTTTGACTGGGGCGGTCTCCTCCCAAAGAGTAACGGAGGAGTTCGAAGGTTACCTAAGTCCGGTCGGAAATCGGACTGATAGTGCAATGGCAAAAGGTAGCTTAACTGCGAGACCGACAAGTCGAGCAGGTGCGAAAGCAGGACATAGTGATCCGGTGGTTCTGTATGGAAGGGCCATCGCTCAACGGATAAAAGGTACTCCGGGGATAACAGGCTGATTCCGCCCAAGAGTTCATATCGACGGCGGAGTTTGGCACCTCGATGTCGGCTCATCACATCCTGGGGCTGTAGTCGGTCCCAAGGGTATGGCTGTTCGCCATTTAAAGTGGTACGTGAGCTGGGTTTAAAACGTCGTGAGACAGTTTGGTCCCTATCTGCAGTGGGCGTTGGAAGTTTGACGGGGGCTGCTCCTAGTACGAGAGGACCGGAGTGGACGAACCTCTGGTGTACCGGTTGTAACGCCAGTTGCATAGCCGGGTAGCTAAGTTCGGAAGAGATAAGCGCTGAAAGCATCTAAGCGCGAAACTCGCCTGAAGATGAGACTTCCCTTGCGGTTTAACCGCACTAAAGAGTCGTTCGAGACCAGGACGTTGATAGGTGGGGTGTGGAAGCGCGGTAACGCGTGAAGCTAACCCATACTAATTGCTCGTGAGGCTTGACTCTATCATTTGAAGAACTTCAAATAAAAAGCTTACTGACTGATTCAGTCATCACCGAATATATTGATTAAGGCTTTGCCGATTTGTACAGTTTAAGTTTGGCGGCCATAGCGAGTTGGTCCCACGCCTTCCCATCCCGAACAGGACCGTGAAACGACTCAGCGCCGATGATAGTGTGGTTCTTCCATGCGAAAGTAGGTCACTGCCAAACACCTATTCTAAGCCCCTGACAGATGTCGGGGGCTTTTACTTTTACCTTATATTTTATTCATACCTTTACTTGAAACTCGTCATGGCCGTTCCTTGCCTTCTTGCTATGCTTACTTGCTTACGAGTGGAGATAGGCGGGTGCGACGATAGCGCAGCAGGTAAATGTGACGGATAGGGAGGGTGCGGGTAGAATAGGGATGTTGCAGAATCAATACATAAAGAGATAGTAAACCAAGAAATATTTAGGTATCGTTTGAACGGAAACGGTAAGACGGATATGATAGCCAACTATTTTACGGTGCCGCACACACAGGCATCATCCGCATTCACAAACTATGGAGTATCTTCTTATGAAAAAATTCCTCTTTGCCGCCCTCTCCCTGCTGACCGCTTCGCTGTCGCTGGCCGCCGTCAACATCAATACCGCTTCCCCGTCCGAGTTGGAAGCCCTGCCCGGTATCGGCCCCGCCAAAGCCAAAGCCATCGTGGACTACCGTCAACAACATGGTGCCTTCAAATCGGTCGAGGAGTTGAAAAACGTCAAAGGTATCGGTGAGGGCATCTTCTCCAAACTGAAGGCGGAGGCAACCGTCGCTCCGGCCGCTCAAAACAAAGCCGCCACCCCCGCCGCTAAAAAATAAACCCGAGTGCGCCCTCCCAAACGGGAATGTGCGCAGATGCAGACCCGGTGATGAAAAGGCCGTCCGAATCCAGTC
>NZ_KV838048.1:0-24716 GCF_001838645.1 Neisseria sp. HMSC70E02
GACCCGGTGATGAAAAGGCCGTCCGAATCCAGTCAGGAGTCGGACGGCCTTTGTGTCGGGAGGGTAAGGCTGCCATGCCTGTCCCGTTTCATTCGGCCGTCAGATCAGGATGCATTGAGAGACCTATGTGGAAAGGTCGGCGGATTCGCATTTGAAATGCAACTTTCCATAACAGAAAAAGGCCAGTATGCGGTAGCATACGGCCTTTCCTGCAAGAAAGATTGCCATGAGCTACACACAACTGACCCAAGACGAACGATACCATATCCAATACCTGTCCCGCCACTGCACCATCGCCGAAATCGCCAAACAGCTCAACCGCCACAAAAGCACCATCAGCCGAGAAATCAAGCGGTACTGCATCCAAGGACAGCAATACAGCGCCGATAAAGCCCAACGGCAAAGCCGGCTTACCAAACAGCATCAGCGAAAACCCTATAAGCTCGATTCGCAGCTCATTCAGCACATCGACACCCTTATCCGCCGCAAACTCAGTCCCGAACAAGTATGCGCCTACCTGCATAAACACCACGGGATCACACTCCATCACAGCACCATTTACCGCTACCTCCGCCAAGACAAAAGCAACGGCGGCACTTTGTGGCAACACCTTAGAATATGCAGCAAACCCGCCGACGCGGGAATGACGGTTCATAATGCTGATTAAAAACCAAGCCGCCCGTAGCGTGGGTTCTATCCACGAATAAACAGAGATGATTGGATTCGGATGTTTGAGTGGAAGGTCGTGGGCGAAGCCTACGCTACGGGTTCGGTTTGTCCCAAGTCTGTGCCTATTTGACGGAAAGGTCGTCTGAAAACCGGAATACTTAGTTTTCAGACGACCTTTTTGCAGAGAGAGCTTTACGGATAAGACCTCTGCGCCGTCAGAATGAACAGGGATAATTGGATTCGGATGTTTGGTGAAAGGTCGTGGGCAAAGCCTATGCTACGGGTTGGTTTATCCTAAATCTGTGTTCACGTGCTGAGCAGGCTTTGGGCGAGGAAGCCGCCTTTTTCTACACCGGGGAGGATGAAGAAATAGCCGCCGCCGAAGGGGCTGATGTATTCTTCCAGCGGTTCGCCGTTGAGCAGGTTTTGGACGAAGATGAAGCCGTCGGCGAGGTTGGCTTGGTAGCAGATGAAAATCAGGCCGACGTCAAGCTGGCCGTTGGCGGCGAGGCCGCGGGAGTAGTTGAAGGCGCGGCGGTAGAGCAGGTGTTTTTTCATGAACTCGGGGTCGCGCGGGTTGGCGAGCCTCATGTGGCTGTCTTTGGGGGTGGTTTTGCCGTCGGGGTCTTTGGCGAAGTCGGCGGTGTCGCTCTCTTTTTTGCCGTCCATGGGGGCGCCGCTGTATTTGCGGCGGCCGAAGATTTCGGTTTGTTCCTGCAAGGGGGTTCTGTCCCAGAATTCGACGAAGTGGCGGATGAGGCGGACGGCTTGGTAGCTGCCGTTTTTCGCCCAGGCGGGTTCGTCTTGGCTGTTGGCGGCGATGCCTGTCCAGAGGACTTGGTCGGCAATTTTGGGATCGGATACGTCGGGATTGCCGGAGCCGTCGCGGAAGCCTAAGAGGTTGCGGGCGGCGATGGCGCCGGGTTCGGCTTTGGGCAGCCAGCCGTCTATGCTCCAGCGGATGACGGCGGTTTGGGCGGTGTTTTTGATGATGTCGCGCAGGGCGGCTTGGCAGGTTTCGGGGGTGAAGGCGCAGATTTGGAGGCTGAGGTCGCCGTCGCACCATGATTTTTGGAGGCGGTCGTTGGGGAAGTCGCGCATTTCTTGGAGGTGGCGGGGTTTTTTGTCTTTGAGTCCGAAGCGCTCGTCAAAGAGGCTGCTGCCGACGCCGACGGTGATGGTGAGGCCGTCGGGACGGAATGTTTTGCCGAGCAGGCCGCTGCCTGCGGGGGGGAGTTTTTCGTCGCCGTCTTGGTATTCGCCGCCTTGGGTGAGGAATTCGATGCGGGCGGTGAGGGTGCGGAAGAGGTTTTCGAGTTGTTTGGGGTCTTTGGCGGTTACGTCGAAGGCGCACATGATGCCGAAGAGTTGGTGCGGGGTGGTGATGCCGGCTTGGTGCGTGCCGTAGCAGGGGTAGGCTTGCGGGGAGTGTTCGTTGAGACGGGTCTCGGCGGCGGTTTCGCCTTGTTGTTTACCGGCGAACCAGCCTGCCGCGCCGGCTGCGCCTGCGGCAAGGACGGTTTTGAACAGGGTGCGTTTGGTCGGTTGGGTGGGTTGTGAGTTGTCTTGGCTCATGGTTTGTCCTGAATGTAGCTCGGATTCTTGAATCCGACGTTTGGCATGACGGCAAGGTGTGTCGCGGTTTGTGCTTTGTCGGATACAAGTATCCGACCAACAGGGCTGACGGTAGGGTTAGGTTGGGTGGTTAAACCTGACAAAACGTTGGAATGAAGAGGTTTTGTTGGGTCTCGACCCAACCTACGATTGCTTTGTCGGATACAAGTATCCGACCTACACGGCTTTTGGGGTTCGTGGGCAAAGCCCACGCTACGTCTGCGATTGCCGCGCGGGCATAACTGCTGTCAGCGATAAGTTTTCAGACGACCCCTTGTATCCTCAAAAGGTCGTCTGAAACGGGCGGGTCAAGTTTATTTGAGACCCAGTGTGCCGCGCAGTTGGCTCAGGTCTTCGGCAAGGGCGTTAATCGGTGCCTGAAGAGTTTTGCGGTCTTCGTCGCTGAGTTTGTCGTAAGTTTCAAAGCCGTCTTTGGTTTTGTATTTGGCGAGGATGTCGGTCACTTGTTTGAAGTTGGCATCGACTTTCTCGAGCAGGGCTTTGTTTTTCTCGGCAATCATCGGACGGAAGAGTTCGACGATTTTTTGCGCGCCTTCGATGTTGGCTTGGAAGTCGCTCAAGTCGGTGTGGCTGTAACGGTCTTCTTCGCCGCTGATTTTGCTACCGGCAACTTCTTCAATCAACACTGCCGCGCCGCCGACGACTTTGTTCGGCGGGAAGGAGAGGGCGTCGATTTCTTTTTGCAGGGCTTCAACGTCTTTCATGAGTTTGTTGGCAATGTCTTTCACGCCGGATACGTCTTTTTTGACCCACAGGGCGTGTTCGATGCGGTGGAAGCCGGTGAAGGCCGCGTCTTCGGTTTTGTCTTTGAAGTCGTCTTCACGCGCGTCGATGGCGGGGTCGAGTTCGTTGAAGAGTTCGGCAATCGGCTCGATGCGTTCGTAGTGGGTGCGGGTGGCGGCAAACAGGGATTTGGCTTTTTCGATGTCACCCGCTTTGACGGCGTCAGTGAAGGCTTTGGTTTTGGCAACCAGCTCTTTGGCTTCGCCTTGGACGTAAACTTTATAGTCGGCAAGCGGTTTGGCGAGTTTTTCCAAATCGGCTTCGTTGCCGGTGTCTTTAAAGCCGCTGTCGGTTACTACCAATTTGCCGCGCGGGTTGGTCAAAAGGCCGCAGGTCATTTCGTATTCGCCCGGCAGCAGGGTAACGGTCATTTTGTCGGAAAGTCCGGGGGCGATGTTTTCGCGTTCATCGACCACCATCACGCCTTTGAGGATTTCCCATTCGAGCTTGCGGCCGCTGTTGTTTTTGATGTTGAACACGACTTGTCCGCTCGGTACGGTCAGTTCCATCGGTTCGCAGGCGGTGTCGTTCACGGCGACGTTGACGGAGCCGCCGGCATTCGCGCTTGATGCACCCGATGCACCTGACGCGGCAGGCGCAGATTTTTCCGCTTCGGGCGGCTGACACGCGGTCAGACCCAAAGCCAGCATCACGGATAAAGCAGTTATATTGAGTTTTTTCATTTCAAACCTCTTTGGCATGTTGATAAGAATGGGATACGGAATTTTTAAGCACCACTAATGGCTTTCAGACGACCTCTGCACCGCGGCGGGCCTGCTGCCGTGCAAAAACCAAATCATGACGGGAACCAAATACAGCAGCCACGCCAGCACCTCGCCCTGCGTCGGGTGGTCGGTATAGCCGAAGAAGCCGCCGAGCAGCACGCCCAGCGGACTGTCTTCATGCAGGTATTTGGAAGAATCAAACACCACCTCTTGCAGGTGGTTCCACACGCCCGCCTCATGCAGCGCGCGCAGCGAACCGGCCACCAAGCCGGCGGCCACCACAATCAAAAACGCGCCCGTCCAGCGGAAAAACTTCGCCAGATTCAGACGCATACCGCCCTGATAAATCAGCGCGCCGATGACCACTGCGGCCAGCAGCCCCAATACCGCGCCGACGGGCATAGACCAAGTCGGACTCTGCTGAAACACCGCCAAGAGGAAAAACACACTCTCCAGCCCCTCGCGCGCCACAGCCAGAAACGCCATACCGACCAAAGCCCAGCCTTGACCGTTACCGCGGTTTAAGGCTGTCTGAACCGAATCCTGAAGCTGCTGCTTCATCGAACGGGCGGCTTTTTTCATCCATAAAATCATATAAGTCAGCATCGCCACCGCCACCAAACCGATAACGCCGACCACAAATTCCTGCTCCTTCTGAGGAATCTCGCCCGTTGCCGAATGGATGCCGTATCCGATGCCCAAACACATCAGCGCAGCCAAAGCCACGCCCAGCCACACCTTAGGCATCAGCCGCGAATGTCCCGACTGTTTCAAAAAACCGGCGACGATGCCGACGATTAAAGCCGCCTCGATGCCCTCGCGCAACATAATCAAAAAAGCAATCAACATATATAAAACAAACCTTAAAACTTAATATCCATATGAGGGCCAAAACCAGCCCATTTTGCCTTCACTGCATTCGAATTTACATGCAGCAAATGTTCATGAAGCCTGTCGAAACCTTCATGACCGAACCACAGGCTTCCCTTCGGACAACGTGATAAACAAATACGCCCCGCGTTCCGCAATACAAAAGCTTGCGGCTGAAAAACTTGTTACGGCTAAAACAAATGAGCGTGTCACCGTCCAACACCCTATCGGGCGCGATAGCGCGGTGTAAGGCAAAAAAGAAGAAAGAGAAGAAAAGGGCTATCGGTATCAGCATGACGGATATGACAAACCTCTCTAAAAAATTCAGACGACCCCAGTTAGACAGGGCAGTAGAAATTTTGTTTGAAAATATCGGGTTTGAAATACTGTCTGATACGCCAAAAATATCTATCGGATATCTGATTCCGCCGTCTCTTTATCCCAAGTCTGACAAAGTACCGCCATCTGCCTGTCTTAAAAGTAAGAGTTTATAAACGGAGTCGCACAAATGCAAATAATTTTTATTATTTCA
Organism: Neisseria sp. HMSC70E02; assembly: GCF_001838645.1. Classification (NCBI taxonomy): domain Bacteria; kingdom Pseudomonadati; phylum Pseudomonadota; class Betaproteobacteria; order Neisseriales; family Neisseriaceae; genus Neisseria; species Neisseria sp. HMSC70E02. Next base: position 5,215 of record NZ_KV838048.1, read on the forward strand.
TCAGTAAACCATTATTTAAACAAGTCAAAAGGCAGCATCAGAATTTACCGCAAAACAAAGCGAATCAACGTCAAACGCTTTCCCGGAAACGCTGTTTGTCCGTATGTATGGGAATATTGGAACACCAATAAGCTAAACAAAAAGGTCGTCTGAAAATCCGAATATCGAGGTTTCAGACGACCTTCCCTTCATGTCGATTACCATTCCATCCACCTGATTAAAGAAATGATGCCGAGCATGATGACGACCGTTATCGAAATCCAGAAAATCGGAGGACGGCTGTCGGATTCGGCGGGTTTGACGGGTTTTACCCAGCCTTTTTTGTAGAGAAGGATGGTGAGAAGCATCATCAAGATGCCTAGAAGCAAAAGTATTTGGAAATTATTCATTCACTTTGAAGCCCTTTATAGTGGATTAAATTTAAATCAGGACAAGGCGCCGAAGCCGCAGACAGTACAGATAGTACGGCACCGATTCACTTGGTGCTTCAGCACCTTAGAGAATCGTTTTCTTTGAGCTAAGGCGAGGTAACGCCGTACTGGTTTAAAGTTAATCCACTATAATGTTTATGGCGGACAGTTCGCATAATTGGACTGCTTTACTTCTTAAGGTAGGGGCCGGGGTAAAAAGTTCGTCATAATTATTAATTTGATAAATCAAGCGCCTATCCCGAGTCTTCCAAATGAGGAGGTTTTTTATTGATCCTGTCTGCATTCGGCTGAGACGGTGGCCTTATTCTGCGTACCCGTCCGATGGGAGGCGGAAGGAAGCATTCCTGATGTCAATTTATGGCAAAAGGTCGTCTGAAAACCTAGATATCGGTTTTCAGACGACCTTTTGATGTCGGCGTAAAACGGCTTACTTGAATTTGTAAGTGTATTGCAGGCCGATGATGTCGGCGTGGTTTTTGAAGTGTGCGCTGGATGCGCCTTTGCTGTCCACATCGCTGCCGGTGGCGCGGGCAGTGTGGTAGCGGGTGTCGTTGATGTGGATGTGGCTGTAAGCGGCATCGAGGACGTGGTTTTTGCCGATATGGTATTTCGCGCCAAGCGAGAACCAGATGCGGTTGCCGTCGGGCAGGCTGTTCATGCGGTAGCCGGCGTTTTTGACGGGCGAGCGGTCAAAGGCGATGCCTGCGCGCAGTTGCAGCGGGTCGGTCACTTGGTAAGAACCGCCGAGCGCGACTTTGTAAGTGTTGCGCCAGTTGGGGGTGATGACGGTGCGGTCGGATTTGCCGTTGACGACGTTTTTGGTGTTTTCAAAAACCAGTTCCGCTTTGTTAAAGCGGCTGTGACGCGTCCAAGTCACATCGCTGAACAGGTTGAATTTGTCGGTGGCTTTGTACATGCCGTGAACGGACAAGGATTCGGGCGTGACGATTTTGACACTTGCTTTTTCATGCGGAACGTAACCGCGGGCGGCAAGCGCGCCCAAATCCCATGCGCGGCGGGCGTATGCGCCGTCGGCTTCCCATTCTGCCGAGCCTTTGAGGGTGTGGGTTACTTTGGAGCGGTAGTTCACGCCGACCCGTGCGCGGTCGTTGATGTCCCACATCCAAGCGAGTTGATAGCCGAAGCCCCAGTCGTGGCCTTTTACTTCGGCGTGTCCGTCAGATTTGCCTTGCGCACTGACGGAGACAGGGCGGCCAGCGGCGCGTGAGGCAAGGCCGCTGGCGAGTTGGCTGATAGAGCCGGAGGCATCCCAGTCGGAATATTTGCGCAATTCGGCTTTGGAATATTGGGCGATCAGGCCTGCGCCGAAAGCATGGTTTTCATTGGCTTTCCAAGCGACGACCGGTTCGATGTCGATGCTGGTGAGGCTGAGTTTGTTGATGTTGTGGCGCAGTACGGAATCTTTTTCGTATTCGGTGGCAGAACCGAAGGGGACGTACAAGCCCAAGCCCAAAGTTACGTCGTCATTGACTTTGTATGCGCCGTAGAGGTGTGGGGCGACGGTGGTTTTGGTGATTTTGCCGCTTTTCGAGCCTGAAACATCGCCACCTTGATAGTATTTTGCGGAATCGGCTTCGTAGTGGATGCTGGGGATGACGATGTTGGCGTTGACGGAAACTTGGCTACTGTCGAGTTTGGACAGGCCGGCAGGGTTGTAGAAGATGGTCGATGCGTCGGCGGCTTCCGCGCCGGAAGAGTTGGCAGTGCCTTGCGCGTTGACCGACTGCGTACCGAAATGGTAGCCCGAAGCATGGACGGCGCCGGAGAAGAAGACGGCGCTGAGTAAGATTACGGTTTGTTTGATGGGTGAGTGTGTCATTTTCTTGTACCTGCGTGTAAATAATAAAGAGGTCGTCTGAAACAAACGCCTCCGTGTCTGGAGCGGGCTGACGGTTTGGAATCGGCATGTTGAATTGAAACGATGGTCTTTGAAGCGAAAATCCTGCAAGCTGCTTTTGCGCGAATTTTGAGGCTGAAGGACGGCAGTTTTCAATCAAAATACGGTTGTTTCCTAACGGTCATTCCGTTTGATTAGTGTAGGTACTCGATTCTATACCACGTTATCGCGTTTGCCTAATATTTTTGGACGCTTTCGGAAAAACTTGTGTGTTGCGTAGATAGGAGAGGGCGGGACTGTGGTAAAGATGTCATTGCGGGGTTTATTGATGACTTGGTTCCCTCTATTAGAGCTTTATGCACGAATACCCTGATAAACAAAAATAAATTTGCCATCTTTTTTATGAAAACTACCTTCTAGGGTTAGGTCAGTTTCCTTGTTATCTGCATATAAACAGCATTCGATTCCTATAACTTCTTCTGTACCATTCATTTCATATGTTTCAAATATTGCCCTATTATCATTTCGTGCGGTCAATGCTATTGCTTTGGGAGGTAATGATAATTTTTTAGCTAAAAGATTTTCATCATCCAGTTCTTCCAAAATTTCCTCATACACACCTTTGTTAATCTGAAATTTGATTTCGAGTTGTTTAAAATCTCTCTGATTAAATAAATTTAGAAATTCTTCTATAAGGTCAAAAAAATTATCTTTCATTTGATCTTTGGGCATATTCATTTCTTGCTTATTGAAAGTTGATTGGTTGAAGTTCTTATATTGGTCCTCAAGCCCGTTAGATATTTTCCAGCTTCCAAAGCAGCACACTTTTCTGTCTTTGCGTCTAGACTTGGGGTTCTTAAAAAATTATAGGCTCCTAGTGTTTCAGTGCTCAAAAATCTTGCTTCAAAAGAAAACGAAAGGTCGTCTGAAAACCCGTTTCCAAGTTTTCAGACGACCTCTTGTTTATCTGTCGTTTGCGTGTCGATTATTTAACGCGCAACACTTCCAGCGTATTGGTCGAACCGGATTCGCGCATTTGCGAACCGCTGGTGATGATGTATTGGTCGCCGGAGCTTAAGATTTTATGTTCGACCAACATGGCTTCCACTTCGTTCAGCGCGGTATCGTGGTCGGTGCTGGTCGCCAGAATCATCGGGCGCACGCCGCGGTACATCGCCATACGGCGTTGGGCGGAAATGCTCGGGGTCAGAGCGAAAATCGGCAAGGTGATGTTGTGGCGGCTGACTTCGAAGGCGGTCGAACCGCTTTCAGTCAGGGCGACGATGGCTTTGGCGTGAACCGCGCGCGCCACGCTGACCGCGCCGCCGGCAATCGCCAAGTTGGTGCTGACGGCTTCGGGATAATCGACCTGTTCGGCAACGCCGTTGAGCGAATCTTGTTCTTTTTCCGCAGCCGCGCAAATAATCGCCATTTGGCTGACGGTTTCAAACGGATACGCGCCGACGGCGGTTTCGGCGGAACACATCACCGCATCGGTGCCGTCCAATACTGCGTTTGCCACGTCGCTGACTTCCGCGCGGGTCGGTACGGGGTTGGTGATCATGGATTCCATCATTTGGGTTGCCGTAATGCTGAAGCGGCGCAATTCGCGTGCGCGGCGGATCATGCGTTTTTGCAGGGCGGGGACAGCTGCGTGTCCGACTTCGACCGCCAAGTCGCCGCGCGCCACCATGATACCGTCGCTGGCGAGGATGATTTCGTCCAAGTTTTCAATCGCTTCCACACGTTCGATTTTGGAAACCAAGCCGGGGCGAACCGCAGTGCTGCCTTTCATTTCTTCTTCGACTTTGGCGCGGGCAGTGTGCAAATCTTCGGCGGATTTTACAAAGCTGATGGCGAGGTAGTCGCAACCGATGGCAATCGCGGTTTTCAGGTCGCGGAAGTCTTTCTCGGTCAACGCGCCTGCGGACAAACCGCCGCCGCGTTTATTGATGCCTTTGTTGCTTTTCAACACATGGTTGTTTTCAACTTTAGTAACAATCTTACTGCCTTCAACGGATTCCACAGTCAAAGTCAGCAAACCGTCGTCCAACCACAAAACATCGCCCGCAACGACATCATTAGGCAGGTCGCGGTAGTCCAAACCGACTGCATCGCGAGTGCCTTCGCCTTCGAGTGCGGAATCAAGAACCAGCGTTTCGCCTTTGTTCAATTCGATGCTGCCGCCGGCGATTTTGCCGACACGGATTTTCGGACCTTGCAAGTCGGCGAGGATGGCGATTTCCTGTCCCGCGCGTTTTGCTGCTTCACGCACGATGCGGGCGTTTTCCTGATGGAATTCAGGCGTGCCGTGGCTGAAGTTGAAACGGACGACATTCAGACCGCCTACACGGATCATGTCTTCCAACAACTGAACATTGTTGCTGCCCGGCCCCAACGTGGCGACGATTTTGGTGTTGTGGCTGATGCGGGTTACATCGCGTTTTGCATTACTCATGTGAAGCGTCCTTTCGGTCAATCCGTTGATAAATGGCATACGGCTTTGTTAGAAAATTACAAAATAGCATCCCAACGTCGTCTGAAACTGTAAATCTAAAACTTATGTCGAGACATCCAAGCCGTAAATCATGATGCAAATTAATATTTTGGGATTTTACTCCCAAAGTTAAATGATTGGTGGAAAATTACAGGATTTTATGACTTAGGCTAAATTTAATTTTACATACGTTTGGGGCGGCAATCCGCTACAATACCGTCTGCCACTTTTCAGACGACCCTTCTTAAATGGATGTATATAGTGTGAATAGGTCGTCTGAAACCACATTAGTTTCCATCCGTATCTTCTTCATCATTATCAGACACAACCATGCTAAGACGAATGCTCACTTCTTTGCCTATAGGTATTATGCTTGCCGATATGGTTTATGGTTTCGTTTTAAATATCGTTCAAGGACTTAACCTTCAGCAGCAAGCGGCTCCTGCTTCAGACGGCGGACTGGCGGTAACGCCCGACATCGCGTTCAACAGCCTGCAAATCGTTGCAAACGGCGGCATGGTTATCATCATCGGGTTCGGATTGATTGTCTTGTTACAGCTAAACCGTACAGTGCTAAAACGTCAGATTTTGCCTATCGGTATTTTCCGGACGCTCGGACTGATTGCTGTGTTGGCTTTCAGTGTGCCTTCATTGTGGGAATGGTTTAATGCTGCATTAACTCTGTCGGCAGGAGGAAACATCCTCAATACCGGCAACCCGCGTTATTTGGTTTCCGCTTTATGTATGCCCTTGATTGCCTTTTTATGTTTGGTGCGGTTGTTTGGTTGGTATAAATTGCACACGCGCCAGCCCGAGCAAAACCCACCGACGGAGTTGCAGAAATAGCATTCTCGGTATAAAACGTATCCGAGTAGCGTAAAATAACCATATATCGAGAAGAGGTCGTCTGAAATTTTGTTGTAGATGAAATTTCAGACGACCTTTTATATCGTTGAACAACAATTAAGACTGTCAAAATTCAGAACAGGATAGCGATGGATTGGGTAAACCTCAAATCTGTCGGATAGCGGTAAATAACCTGCGGCAAACCTAAGATTTTTCTTGAAAACTTCTTTATTGTCGTGGTATAGTGCAGGGCTTGGTACAAATGTGCCAAGTTTTATCATTGTCCGAAGGCAGGCCAATCGTAGCCCGCCCCTTTACTTTAAAAGGAAAATAATCATGACTTTAGGTCTGGTTGGACGCAAAGTTGGTATGACCCGCGTGTTCGACGAACAGGGTGTTTCTGTTCCGGTAACCGTTTTGGATATGTCTGCCAACCGCGTTACACAAGTAAAATCCAAAGATACTGACGGCTATACTGCCGTTCAAGTTACCTTTGGTCAGAAAAAAGCTAACCGTGTCAACAAAGCCGAAGCCGGGCACTTTGCAAAAGCAGGTGTTGAAGCCGGTCGCGGTTTGATCGAGTTTGCTTTGACTGAAGAAAAACTGGCTGAATTGAAAGCCGGTGACGAAATCACCGTTTCTATGTTTGAAGTCGGTCAACTGGTCGATGTAACCGGTACCTCTAAAGGTAAAGGTTTCTCCGGTACGATCAAACGTCATAACTTCGGTGCCCAACGTACTTCCCACGGTAACTCCCGTTCTCACCGTGTTCCAGGTTCTATCGGTATGGCGCAAGACCCAGGTCGCGTGTTCCCCGGTAAACGCATGGCCGGTCAATACGGTAACACTAAAGCAACTGTCCAAAAACTGGAAGTTGTCCGTGTTGATGCAGAACGCCAACTGCTGTTGGTTAAGGGTGCTGTTCCGGGTGCGGTCAACAGCGATGTTGTAGTTCGTCCTAGCGTGAAAGTAGGTGCGTAATGGAATTGAAAGTAATTGACGCTAAAGGACAAGTTTCAGGCAGTCTGTCTGTTTCTGATGCTTTGTTCGCTCGCGAATACAATGAAGCGTTGGTTCATCAGCTGGTAAATGCCTACTTGGCAAACGCCCGCTCTGGTAACCGTGCTCAAAAAACCCGTGCCGAAGTAAAACACTCAACCAAAAAACCATGGCGTCAAAAAGGTACCGGCCGTGCCCGTTCCGGTATGACTTCTTCTCCGCTGTGGCGTAAAGGTGGTCGTGCGTTCCCGAACAAACCCGACGAAAACTTCACTCAAAAAGTAAACCGTAAAATGTACCGTGCCGGTATGGCGACTATCCTGTCCCAATTGGCCCGTGACGAACGTTTGTTTGCTATCGAAGCGTTGACTGCTGAAACTCCTAAAACCAAAGTTTTTGCTGAACAAGTGAAAAATCTAGGTCTGGAGCAAGTGCTGTTTGTAACCAAACAGCTCGATGAGAATGTTTACTTGGCTTCACGCAACTTGCCGAATGTGTTGGTTTTGGAAGCTCAACAAGTTGATCCTTACAGCTTGCTGCGTTACAAAAAAGTAATCATCACTAAAGATGCGGTTGCACAATTAGAGGAGCAATGGGTATGAATCAACAACGTTTGACTCAAGTGATTTTGGCACCTATCGTTTCTGAAAAAAGCAACGTATTGGCTGAAAAACGCAACCAAATGACGTTTAAAGTTTTGGCAAATGCAACCAAACCTGAAATCAAAGCTGCTGTTGAGCTGCTGTTCGGTGTTCAAGTTGCTTCTGTAACTACCGTTACTACTAAAGGTAAAACTAAGCGTTTTGGTCGTACTTTGGGCCGCCGCAGCGATGTTAAAAAAGCTTATGTAAGCTTGGCTGCCGGTCAAGAGTTGGATTTGGAAGCCGCTGCTGCAGCTGCAGATAAGGAATAAACAAAATGGCAATCGTTAAAATGAAGCCAACTTCTGCAGGCCGTCGCGGCATGGTTCGCGTGGTAACAGAAGGTTTGCACAAAGGTGCGCCTTATGCACCTTTGCTCGAAAAGAAAAATTCTACTGCCGGTCGTAACAATAATGGTCATATCACCACCCGTCACAAAGGCGGCGGTCATAAACACCATTACCGTGTTGTAGACTTTAAACGTAACAAAGACGGTATCCCTGCAAAAGTAGAGCGTATTGAATACGATCCTAACCGTACTGCCTTCATTGCACTGTTGTGCTATGCAGACGGTGAGCGTCGCTACATCATCGCTCCTCGCGGTATTCAAGCCGGTGCTGTATTGGTTTCCGGTGCTGAAGCTGCCATCAAAGTAGGTAACACTCTGCCGATCCGCAACATCCCCGTTGGTACGACTATCCACTGTATCGAAATGAAACCTGGTAAAGGTGCACAAATTGCACGTTCTGCCGGTGCTTCTGCGGTATTGTTGGCTAAAGAAGGTGCATACGCTCAAGTCCGTCTGCGCTCTGGCGAAGTTCGCAAAATCAACGTAGATTGCCGTGCAACCATCGGTGAAGTCGGTAACGAAGAGCAAAGCCTGAAAAAAATCGGTAAAGCCGGTGCCAATCGTTGGCGCGGTATTCGTCCGACCGTTCGTGGTGTTGTCATGAACCCTGTCGATCACCCGCATGGTGGTGGTGAAGGTCGTACCGGTGAAGCTCGCGAACCGGTTAGCCCATGGGGTACTCCTGCTAAAGGCTACCGCACTCGTAATAACAAACGCACGGATAACATGATTGTTCGTCGTCGTTACTCAAATAAAGGTTAATTAGTATGGCTCGTTCATTGAAAAAAGGCCCATATGTAGACCTGCATTTGCTGAAAAAAGTAGATGCTGCTCGTGCAAGCAACGACAAGCGCCCGATTAAAACTTGGTCTCGTCGTTCTACCATTCTGCCTGATTTTATCGGTCTGACCATTGCTGTACACAACGGCCGCACCCATGTGCCCGTGTTTATCAGTGATAACATGGTTGGTCATAAATTAGGTGAATTCTCATTGACCCGTACCTTTAAAGGCCACTTGGCTGATAAAAAGGCTAAAAAGAAATAAGGTGAATCATGAGAGTAAATGCACAACATAAAAATGCCCGTATTTCAGCTCAAAAAGCTCGTTTGGTGGCTGATTTGATTCGCGGTAAAGACGTTGCCCAAGCTTTGAATATTTTGACTTTCAGTCCTAAAAAAGGTGCTGAGTTGATTAAAAAAGTATTGGAATCAGCTATTGCTAATGCCGAGCACAATAACGGTGCCGACATTGATGAGTTGAAAGTGGTAACTATCTTTGTTGACAAAGGTCCAAGCTTGAAACGTTTCCAAGCTCGCGCCAAAGGTCGCGGTAACCGCATTGAAAAACAAACTTGTCATATCAATGTGACAGTGGGCAACTAAGGAAAAGCTATGGGACAAAAGATTAACCCTACAGGCTTTCGCCTGGCGGTAACTAAAGACTGGGCTTCAAAATGGTTTGCTAAAAGCACCGACTTTTCTGCTGTTTTGAAACAAGACATTGATGTTCGTAACTACCTGCGTAAAAAATTGGCGAATGCTTCTGTTGGTCGCGTAGTTATTGAACGTCCTGCAAAATCTGCACGCATTACCATCCACTCTGCCCGTCCGGGCGTAGTAATTGGTAAAAAAGGTGAGGATATCGAAGTTCTGAAACGTGATTTGCAAGCCTTGATGGGCGTGCCTGTTCATGTGAATATCGAAGAAATCCGTAAACCTGAATTGGATGCACAAATTATTGCTGATGGTATTGCTCAGCAATTGGAAAAACGCGTTCAATTCCGCCGTGCTATGAAACGCGCTATGCAAAATGCTATGCGTTCAGGAGCAAAAGGTATCAAGATTATGACCTCAGGTCGTCTGAATGGTGCGGATATTGCTCGTAGCGAATGGTATCGTGAAGGTCGAGTACCTCTGCATACTTTGCGTGCAAACGTAGATTATGCAACTAGCGAAGCTCATACTACTTATGGCGTGCTGGGTTTGAAAGTTTGGGTCTATACTGAAGGTAATGTAAAGACTTCAGCTAAACCTGAGCATGAAAAGAAACAAAGAAAGGCAGGTGGACGTAATGCTGCAGCCAACTAGACTGAAATACCGCAAGCAACAAAAAGGTCGCAATACTGGTATTGCTACCCGCGGTAACAAAGTAAGTTTCGGTGAGTTCGGTTTGAAAGCCGTTGGTCGCGGTCGTTTGACTGCCCGCCAAATCGAAGCTGCTCGTCGTACAATGACTCGCCACATTAAACGTGGTGGTCGTATTTGGATTCGTGTATTCCCTGATAAACCAATTACTGAAAAACCTATTCAAGTTCGTATGGGTGGCGGTAAAGGTAACGTGGAATATTACATTGCCGAAATCAAACCAGGCAAAGTGTTGTATGAAATGGACGGTGTTCCAGAGGCTTTGGCTCGTGAAGCATTTGAATTAGCTGCTGCCAAATTGCCTATTCCTACGACCTTTGTAGTAAGACAGGTAGGTCAATAATGAAAGCAAATGAATTGAAAGACAAATCTATTGAGCAATTAAATGCAGATTTGTTGGACTTGTTGAAAGCTCAGTTTGGCTTACGTATGCAAAACGCAACTGGTCAATTGGGTAAGCCAAGCGAATTAAAACGTGTACGTCGCGATATTGCTCGTATTAAAACCATTTTAACTGAAAAAGGTGCTAAGTAATGAGCGAAAATAAAAATGTTCGTACTTTGCAAGGCAAAGTGGTAAGCGACAAAATGGACAAAACTGTGACAGTATTGGTTGAACGTAAAGTAAAACATCCTCTGTACGGTAAAATTATCCGTTTATCAACTAAAATCCATGCCCATGATGAAAATAATCAATATGGAATTGGCGATGTTGTAGTAATTGCGGAATCTCGTCCACTGTCAAAAACCAAATCTTGGGTTGTTAAAGAACTGGTTGAGAAAGCGCGTACTGTTTAAAATTTAAGACAGTTAGCTTTAATAAGAAACGAAGTGTTGCGCCAAAGTGAATTTGCGTGTAAACTTCGTTTCTTATCTTTCAGTTTCTTCTGGAAGTTTCTTCCCTTCGGGATCCAAGACTGGTTTACTAGAACCGTGATGGTTTCATTTAGTTAGCTCAATTGAAACAAGTGGGCGAGTTATATGAAAATGGTAAATTAAGTTGGTTAATTTAAAGGTACTAATATGATTCAAATGCAGACCATCTTAGATGTGGCTGATAACTCTGGTGCGCGTCGTGTGATGTGCATCAAAGTGTTGGGCGGATCTAAGCGTCGCTACGCTTCTGTTGGCGATATTATTAAAGTCGCAGTTAAAGATGCGGCCCCGCGTGGTCGTGTTAAAAAAGGTGATGTATACAATGCAGTTGTTGTTCGTACTGCTAAAGGTGTGCGTCGTCCTGATGGTGCGTTGATTAAATTCGATAACAATGCCGCTGTGTTGTTAAACAATAAACTTGAACCTCTGGGTACCCGTATTTTTGGTCCGGTAACCCGCGAGTTGCGTACTGAGCGATTTATGAAAATCGTTTCATTGGCGCCTGAAGTGTTATAAGGAATAGCGCGATGAATAAAATCATTAAAGGTGACCAAGTTGTTGTGATCACTGGTAAGGATAAAGGTAAGCAAGGTCAAGTAGTTCGCGTATTGGGTAGTAAAGTCGTTGTTGAAGGTATTAACGTTGTAAAACGCCACCAAAAACCTAATCCGATGCGTGGTATTGAGGGTGGTATTGTTGCTAAAGAAATGCCGTTGGATATTTCTAATGTTGCAATCCTGAATCCGGAAACTAATAAAGCAGACCGTGTTGGTATTAAACTGATTGAGAATGAAGGCAAAATTAAGCGCGTTCGTTTCTTCAAATCAAATGGCTCTGTTATTGGAGCATAAGGAGATAACATGGCTCGTTTGAGAGAGTTTTATAAAGATACAGTTGTTCCTGAACTGATTAAACAATTTGGTTACAAGTCAGTAATGGAAGTTCCTCGTATTGAAAAAATTACTTTAAATATGGGTGTCGGAGAAGCTGTTGCTGATAAAAAAGTTATGGAGCACGCGGTATCTGACTTAGAGAAAATTGCTGGTCAAAAACCAGTCGTTACTGTTGCTCGTAAATCTATCGCAGGTTTTAAGATTCGCGATAATTATCCTGTCGGTTGCAAAGTAACATTGCGCCGTGATCAAATGTTTGAATTCTTGGATCGTTTGATTACTATTGCATTACCTCGTGTACGTGACTTCCGTGGTGTAAGTGGCAAATCATTTGATGGTCGTGGTAATTATAACATGGGTGTTCGCGAGCAAATCATTTTCCCGGAAATTGAATACGATAAAATTGATGCTTTGCGTGGTTTGAATATTACTATTACAACTACTGCAAAAACTGATGAGGAAGCTAAAGCTTTATTGTCACTGTTCAAGTTTCCGTTTAAAGGATAATCATGGCTAAGAAAGCACTTATTAATCGTGAACTGAAACGTCAAGCTCTGGCGAAAAAGTTTGCAGCCAAACGTGAGGCAATTTTTGCTGTTATTAATGATGCGAATGCAACTGAAGAGGAGCGTTTCGAAGCTCGTCTGAAATTCCAATCCATTCCGCGTAATGCAGCTCCTGTACGTCAACGCCGTCGTTGTGCTTTGACAGGTCGTCCTCGTGGTACTTTCCGTAAATTCGGTTTGGGTCGTATTAAAATCCGTGAAATCGCTATGCGTGGCGAGATTCCCGGTGTTGTTAAAGCTAGCTGGTAATAGGAGTATTAATAATGAGTATGCATGATCCTATTTCCGATATGTTGACTCGTATTCGTAATGCGCAGCGTGCCAATAAGGTAGCAGTTGCCATGCCTTCCTCTAAATTAAAGTGTGCAATTGCAAAAGTCTTGAAAGAAGAAGGTTATATCGAGGATTTTTCGGTTTCTGCTGATGCGAAGCCGGTATTGGAAATTCAATTGAAATATTATGCAGGCCGTCCTGTGATTGAGCAAATTAAACGTGTTTCACGTCCAGGTTTGCGTATTTACAAAGCTTCTAGCGAAATTCCTAATGTTATGAATGGATTGGGTATCGCTATTGTTAGTACTTCTAAAGGTGTGATGACTGACCGCAAGGCTCGCTCTGAGGGCGTCGGTGGTGAGTTGTTGTGCATCGTAGCCTAGTGGAGAAAAGTAAATGTCACGTGTCGCAAAAAACCCAGTGACTGTTCCTGCTGGTGTAGAAGTAAAATTTGGAACAGAAGCATTGGTTATCAAGGGTAAGAATGGCGAGTTGGTCTTTCCTTTGCATTCTGATGTCGCCATTGAATTAAACGATGGTAAATTAACTTTTGCTGCAAAAAATGACAGTAAGCAGGCAAATGCTATGTCAGGTACTGCTCGTGCATTAGTTAACAATATGGTTAAAGGTGTTTCAGAAGGTTTTGAGAAAAAACTACAATTGATTGGTGTGGGTTACCGTGCTCAAGCTCAAGGCAAAGTTTTGAATTTGTCTTTGGGTTTTTCTCATCCAATCGTATATGAAATGCCTGAAGGTGTTTCTGTTCAAACTCCTAGCCAAACAGAGATCGTTTTGACTGGTGCAGATAAACAAGTAGTTGGTCAAGTCGCTGCTGAAATTCGTGCATTCCGTTCTCCTGAGCCTTATAAAGGTAAGGGTGTTCGTTATGTAGGTGAAGTGGTAGTGATGAAAGAAGCCAAGAAAAAATAATTGAGGTTCACTAATGGATAAACATACAACCCGACTCCGTCGTGCACGCAAAACCCGTGCACGTATTGCGGACTTGAAAATGGTAAGATTATGTGTGTTCCGTAGCAATAATCATATTTATGCTCAAGTAATTAGTGCTGAAGGTGATAAAGTATTGGCTCAAGCCTCTACATTGGAAGCTGAAGTGCGTGGTAGTCTGAAATCTGGTGGCAACGTCGAGGCAGCTGCAGTAGTAGGAAAGCGCATTGCTGAGAAAGCTAAAGCAGTAGGCGTAGAAAAAGTTGCTTTTGATCGTTCAGGTTTCCAATATCACGGTCGTGTGAGAGCTTTGGCTGAAGCCGCACGTGAAAATGGTTTAAGCTTCTAATAATTGGAGACTTTCAGATGGCAAAACATGAAATTGAAGAACGTGGTGACGGCCTGATTGAAAAAATGGTCGCAGTTAATCGCGTAACTAAAGTAGTTAAAGGTGGTCGTATCATGGCTTTCTCTGCGCTAACTGTTGTTGGTGATGGGGATGGTCGTATTGGCATGGGTAAAGGTAAGTCAAAAGAAGTGCCGGTAGCTGTTCAAAAAGCAATGGATCAGGCTCGTCGCTCTATGATTAAAGTACCTCTAAAAAATGGTACGATTCATCATGAGGTTATTGGACGTCATGGCGCTACTAAAGTCTTTATGCAACCCGCTAAAGAAGGTAGTGGTGTAAAGGCAGGTGGTCCTATGCGCTTAGTTTTTGATGCTATGGGTATTCATAACATTTCTGCTAAAGTGCATGGTTCTACAAACCCTTATAACATTGTACGAGCTACATTAGACGGCTTGTCTAAGTTATATACACCTGCTGATATCGCTGCTAAACGTGGCCTAACAGTGGAAGACATTTTGGGAGCAAACCATGACTGAGCAAAAAAAGATTAAAGTTACATTGGTGAAGAGCCTGATTGGTACAATTGAATCTCATCGTGCATGTGCTCGTGGTTTAGGTTTGCGCCATCGTGAGCATACAGTAGAGGTTTTAGATACCCCTGAAAACCGTGGTATGATTAACAAAATCAGCTACTTGTTGAAAGTGGAGTCTTGATATGTTTCTAAATTCTATTCAACCTGCTGAGGGGGCTACTCACGCTCGTCGTCGTGTAGGTCGTGGTATTGGTAGTGGTTTAGGTAAAACTGGTGGCCGTGGTCATAAAGGTCAAAAAAGCCGTTCTGGTGGTTTTCATAAAGTAGGTTTCGAAGGCGGTCAAATGCCTTTGCAACGTCGCCTGCCAAAACGTGGTTTCAAATCTTTGACTGCTGCTGCTAATGCTGAGATTCGTTTGAGTGAATTGAACTTGCTCGCTGTGAATGAGATTGATGTATTAGTTCTCAAGCAAGCCGGGTTGGTTCCTACAACTGTTTCCAATGTGAAAGTTATTGCCTCTGGTGTGCTTTCAAAAGCTGTTGTCCTGAGGGGCATTAAAGCCACTAAAGGGGCTAAAGCAGCAATTGAAGCTGCTGGTGGTATAGTGGAAGAATAAGGCTTGCATTATAGTGGCTAATCAACAATCTTTATCAGGCTTGTCCAAATTTGGAGATCTGAAAAAACGTCTAACGTTTCTTTTAGGGGCGTTAATTGTTTTTCGTATTGGTGCCCATATCCCTGTACCTGGCGTAGATGCTGTTGCTTTAGCTAAATTATACGAAAGCGCTGGGAACGGCATACTAGGCATGTTGAACATGTTTTCTGGTGGTTCGTTAGAGCGCTTTAGTATATTCGCAATTGGCATAATGCCATATATTTCAGCATCAATAATTGTTCAGTTGGCCTCTGAAATTATTCCTTCTTTAAAGGCATTAAAAAAGGAAGGGGAGGCAGGTCGAAAAGTTATTACAAAATATACAAGATACGGTACAGTGCTATTAGCCATCTTACAGAGTTTTGGTGTAGCTACCTTTGTATTCCAGCAAGGTGTGGTTGTCACTAATTCTTTGGAGTTCCATATTTCTACGGTAGTGAGCTTAGTCACAGGTACAATGTTCCTGATGTGGTTAGGTGAGCAGATTACGGAGCGCGGAATTGGGAATGGCATTTCCTTGATTATTACTGCTGGTATCGCTGCCGGTATTCCTTCCGGTATAGCAAGATTATTAGCTTTAACGAGTCAAGGATCAATTGGTATGCCTACGGCTGTGTCAATCGTTATTGGTGCATTGTTATTAATTTATATTGTTGTATATTTTGAAAGTGCACAGCGTAAAGTTCCCGTGCATTATGCGAAACGCCAAGTTGGTAGTGGTGTAATGCAAGGTTCTAATACACATATGCCCTTTAAGTTGAATATGGCAGGCGTCATTCCTCCTATTTTTGCGTCAAGTATTATTTTGTTTCCATCCACTTTGTTAAGCTGGTTTGGTTCTAATGATACCGGTAGTTTGTTGCATAAAATTGCTGGTTTGCTTCAGCATGGGCAAGCTTTATATATTTTGTTATTTACAGTGACAATTATTTTCTTCTGCTATTTTTATACAGCCTTGGTTTTTAGTCCAAAAGAAATGGCAGAGAATTTGAAGAAAAGCGGTGCTTTTGTGCCGGGAATTCGACCTGGTAAGCAAACTTCTCAGTATCTGGAGCAGGTTGTATTACGCCTCACTTTGTTTGGTGCATTATATATTACAACTATTTGTTTAATTCCAGAATTTTTGACAACAGCTTTGAATGTTCCTTTTTATTTGGGTGGTACATCTTTACTGATTTTAGTCGTGGTGACAATGGACTTTAGTACCCAAATTAACTCTTACCGCATGACTCAGCAATATGAGAGTTTAATGAGCGGTCTTGATATGAAATCTTTATCACGTAAGTAGAATTATGGCTAAAGAAGATACCATACAAATGCAGGGGGAGATTCTTGAAACTCTACCTAACGCAACTTTTAAAGTAAAGCTTGAGAATGACCATATTGTATTAGGTCATATTTCCGGGAAAATGCGTATGCACTATATCCGGATCTCTCCTGGGGATAAGGTGACGGTAGAACTGACACCTTATGATTTAACTCGAGCTCGGATTGTCTTCCGAGCTAGATAAAACGATATAAGGAAAGATAATGCGTGTACAACCGTCTGTAAAGAAAATTTGCCGCAACTGTAAGATTATCCGTCGTAATCGAGTGGTTCGTGTAATTTGTACTGATCCTCGTCACAAACAGCGTCAAGGTTAAGGGAACTTTTCTTTTAGCAAGACTTTGTGGTATAGTGACGAACTTTGCCGTTTAAAGGAAAAAATATGGCTCGTATTGCAGGGGTAAATATCCCTAATAATGCACATATCGTAATTGGCTTGCAGGCTATTTATGGTATCGGTGCTACTCGTGCTAAATTAATTTGCGAGGCAGCAAATATTGCTCCCACTACAAAAGCAAAAGATTTGGACGAGGCTCAATTAGACGCTTTGCGTGAACAAGTTGCCAAGTATGAAGTGGAAGGCGATTTGCGCCGTGAGGTAACGATGAGCATCAAACGATTGATGGACATGGGTTGTTACCGTGGTTTCCGTCATCGTCGAGGTTTGCCTTGTCGTGGTCAACGCACTCGCACAAACGCTCGTACCCGCAAAGGTCCGCGTAAAGCGATTGCTGGTAAAAAATAATTTTTAAGGAATTTTATTAATGGCTAAAGCAAACACAGCTTCGCGTGTACGTAAAAAAGTACGTAAAACCGTAAGCGAAGGTATTGTGCATGTACATGCTTCTTTCAACAATACCATCATTACAATCACTGACCGTCAAGGCAATGCATTGTCTTGGGCTACCTCTGGCGGCGCTGGTTTTAAAGGTTCTCGTAAAAGTACACCGTTTGCAGCTCAAGTGGCTGCAGAAGCAGCTGGTAAAGTTGCCCAAGAATATGGCGTTAAAAATTTAGAAGTTCGTATAAAAGGCCCTGGTCCCGGTCGAGAGTCTTCTGTACGTGCACTCAACGCTCTTGGTTTTAAAATTACCAGTATTACCGACGTTACTCCGTTGCCTCATAACGGTTGCCGTCCGCCTAAAAAACGTCGTATTTAAAGGAGTGATTGAAACATGGCACGTTATATTGGCCCTAAATGTAAATTAGCACGCCGTGAAGGTACTGATTTATTTTTGAAGAGCGCTCGTCGTTCTTTGGATTCTAAATGTAAACTGGACTCCGCTCCTGGTCAGCACGGCGCAAAAAAACCGCGTTTGTCCGACTATGGTTTGCAATTACGTGAGAAGCAAAAGATTCGTCGTATTTATGGCGTATTGGAACGTCAATTCCGTCGCTATTTTGCAGAAGCAGATCGACGTAAAGGCTCTACTGGTGAATTGCTGCTGCAATTGTTAGAGTCTCGTTTGGATAATGTAGTATATCGCATGGGATTTGGCTCGACTCGTGCTGAGGCGCGTCAGCTGGTTTCTCATAAAGCAATTACCGTTAACGGTCAGGTTGTAAATATTCCTTCTTTCCAAGTTAAAGCTGGTGATGTTGTAGCTGTTCGTGAGAAAGCTAAAAAACAGGTTCGTATCCAGGAAGCTTTAAGTCTGGCAACTCAAATCGGTTTACCAAGCTGGGTTTCTGTTGATGCAGACAAATTGGAAGGCGTATTTAAAAATATGCCGGATCGTTCAGAATTAACTGGCGATATTAATGAACAGCTGGTGGTAGAATTCTACTCTAAATAACGCTAGCTCAGTGAGGGACAGTTAAATGCAAAATAGCACAACCGAATTTTTGAAACCTCGTCAAATTGATGTCGATACTTTATCTACAACTCGTGCAAAAGTATCCATGCAGCCGTTTGAGCGCGGTTTTGGTCATACTTTAGGTAATGCTTTGCGTCGTATCTTACTGTCATCCATGAATGGTTTTGCTCCTACTGAAGTGGCCATTTCCGGTGTATTGCACGAATACTCTACTGTTGATGGCGTTCAAGAAGATGTCGTCGATATTTTGTTGAATGTCAAAGGTATTGTATTTAAGCTGCATGGGCGTGGCCAAGTTCAGTTAACTTTGAAAAAGTCAGGGGCCGGTACAGTAGTTGCCGGTGACATTGAATTGCCACATGATGTGGAAATTTTAAATCCTGAGCATATTATTTGTCATTTGGCCGAGAATGGTCAAATTGAGATGGAAATCAAAGTTGAGCAGGGGCGTGGCTATCAATCTGTTTCCGGTCGTCGTGTTGTGCGCGATGAAAACCGCCAGATTGGTGCAATTCAGTTGGATGCGAGCTTTTCGCCCATCAGTCGTGTTAGCTTTGAAGTTGAACCTGCACGCGTAGAGCAGCGTACGGATTTAGATAAATTGGTTTTGGATATTGAAACTGATGGTTCTATTGATCCTGAAGAAGCTGTACGT
This sequence comes from Neisseria sp. HMSC70E02, assembly GCF_001838645.1. NCBI lineage: Bacteria > Pseudomonadati > Pseudomonadota > Betaproteobacteria > Neisseriales > Neisseriaceae > Neisseria > Neisseria sp. HMSC70E02. The sequence goes on from NZ_KV838048.1 coordinate 23,874, forward strand.
AGTGCCGCTCGTATTTTAATTGATCAAATGTCTATCTTTGCTGATTTGCAAGGTACTCCAGTAGAAGAAGTTGAAGAAAAAGCTCCTCCTATTGACCCTATCCTGCTGCGTCCGGTAGATGATTTGGAATTAACGGTACGTTCAGCTAATTGTCTGAAAGCTGAAGATATTTATTATATCGGCGATTTGATTCAACGTACTGAAACAGAGCTTCTTAAAACTCCGAATTTGGGTCGTAAATCTTTGAATGAAATCAAAGAAGTGTTGGCATCTAAAGGCTTGACACTAGGTTCCAAATTGGAAGCTTGGCCGCCTGTAGGCTTAGAAAAGCCGTAAGTTTGAAGATTAAAGGATAATGACATGCGTCATCGTAATGGTAACCGCAAATTAAACCGTACAAGCAGCCATCGCGCTGCAATGCTGCGTAATATGGCGAACTCATTGTTGACTCACGAGACTATTGTGACAACTTTGCCTAAAGCTAAAGAATTGCGCCGCGTAGTAGAACCCTTGATTACATTGGGTAAAAAACCTTCCTTGGCAAACCGTCGTTTGGCATTTGACCGCACTCGTGATCGTGATGTTGTAGTTAAATTGTTTGATGAGTTAGGTCCACGTTTTGCTGCCCGTAATGGCGGTTATATTCGTGTACTGAAATATGGTTTCCGCAAAGGCGACAATGCACCTTTGGCATTGATTGAATTAGTAGACAAAGCAGCAGAAGCTGCCGAGTAATCTAATACACCATAATAAAACACCATTTGTTTTCTCAAATGGTGTTTTGTTATATGCAAGCTACCTTTTGAGTATTTTATAGTAAATTAAAAACAAAATAGTACAATA
>NZ_KV838049.1:0-12268 GCF_001838645.1 Neisseria sp. HMSC70E02
AGGTGCAGGTGTGGTTTCTTCTATCATCGCTTAAGTTTAGAGGCCAATAGCTCAATTGGTAGAGTATCGGTCTCCAAAACCGAGGGTTGGGGGTTCGAGACCCTCTTGGCCTGCCAAATAAAAAATTAACCGGCCCTGTGCCGGTTAATTTTTTTTGCATTTCTTTTTTAGTAATTAATTTAAACCATTGCATGAGTGAGATAGTGCGACTTTGATGCTGTGGTGAGTGAGTAAAGATGACTGAACATACATCTGAACATAAAGCAGAAAAGTCGGGTCAGCTTGTAACATCCGGCAATCATTCTACGCCGCCTAAGCGAGAAGGGCTGCTTTCCTATTTTAAAAACTCATGGTCTGAGTTTAAAAAAGTTGTTTGGCCTACGCGAGATGATGCAGTTAAGATGACGATCTTCGTTGTTATATTTGTTGCAATCTTGGCAGTATTTATTTACGCGGCAGACAGTGCTATTTCCTGGCTGTTTTTTGATGTGTTGTTGAAGAGGGGGTAAAAATGTCAAAACGTTGGTATGTTGTGCAGGCTTATTCCGGCTTTGAGAAAAATGTCCAGAAGACCCTAAAAGAGCGTATCGCTCGCGAAGGCATGGAAGGTTATTTCGGTCAGATTCTTGTTCCGGTTGAAGAAGTGGTCGATATTAAAAATGGTCGCAAAACCATTAGCGAGCGTAAGTTCTATCCGGGCTATGTTTTGGTCGAAATGGAAATGACCGATGACTCATGGCATTTGGTGAAAAGTACCCCTCGAGTTTCAGGCTTTATTGGTGGTACGGCAAATAAGCCTACTCCGATTTCTCAAAGAGAAGCTGATGCAATCTTGCAACAGGTTCGTTCTGGAGTTGAGAAGCCTAAACCTAAAGTTGAATTTGAAGTGGGGCAGCAAGTTCGTGTAAACGAAGGACCTTTTGCTGACTTCAACGGTATTGTAGATGAAGTGAATTATGAGCGTAATAAATTGAGGGTTTCTGTTCAGATTTTTGGTCGTGAAACCCCGGTTGAGCTGGAGTTTGGTCAAGTAGAAAAGATTTAAGTTTTTAAATCCCTTGAAAAAAAATCTCTAAGTAAATATAATACTGAATTCTTTTTTGGGAAGCGGAAATGGTTCCGCGCTATACCCGTTTTTAGGAGTCCTATAAGTGGCAAAGAAAATTATCGGCTATATCAAACTGCAAATTCCTGCAGGTAAAGCCAATCCATCTCCCCCAGTTGGTCCTGCTTTGGGTCAGCGTGGTCTGAATATTATGGAATTCTGTAAAGCATTTAATGCTGCAACTCAAGGCATGGAGCCTGGTTTGCCGATTCCAGTTGTAATTACTGCATTTGCGGATAAGTCATTCACTTTTGTGATGAAAACTCCTCCGGCCTCTATTCTGTTGAAAAAAGCTGCCGGTTTGCAAAAAGGTAGTTCTAATCCTCTGACAAACAAAGTGGGTAAATTGACCCGTGCTCAGTTGGAAGAAATTGCTAAAACTAAAGAACCTGATTTGACTGCTGCTGATTTGGATGCTGCTGTTCGCACTATTGCTGGTTCTGCTCGCTCAATGGGTTTAGATGTGGAGGGTGTTGTATAATGGCTAAAGTATCTAAACGCTTGAAAGCTTTGCGCTCTTCTGTTGAAGCCAATAAATTATATGCAATTGATGAAGCAATTGCTTTGGTAAAAAAAGCAGCGACTGCTAAATTTGACGAGTCTGTTGACGTATCTTTCAACTTGGGTGTTGATCCGCGTAAATCTGACCAAGTTATCCGTGGTTCAGTTGTTCTGCCTAAAGGTACTGGTAAAACAACCCGCGTGGCGGTATTTACTCAAGGTGCAAATGCTGAAGCAGCTAAAGAAGCTGGTGCTGATGTTGTCGGCTTTGAAGATTTGGCTGCTGAAATCAAAGCAGGTAATCTGAACTTTGACGTTGTTATTGCTTCTCCTGATGCAATGCGCATCGTTGGTCAGTTGGGTACTATCTTGGGTCCGCGTGGCTTGATGCCAAACCCTAAAGTGGGTACTGTTACTCCTAATGTGGCTGAAGCAGTTAAAAATGCAAAAGCAGGTCAAGTGCAATATCGTACAGACAAAGCTGGTATCGTTCATGCAACTATCGGTCGTGCTTCGTTCGCTGAAGCTGATTTGAAAGAGAACTTTGATGCGTTGCTGGACGCTATCGTTAAAGCTAAACCCGCTGCTGCTAAAGGTCAGTACCTGAAAAAAGTTGCTGTATCCAGCACTATGGGTTTAGGTGTTCGCGTTGATACATCAAGCGTGAATAACTAATCTAAGAAATTTTCAAGCAACTCTATTTTTGAGTTGCTTGAATTTGGGCTACTTAGAATTAAGTAGATGTCCAAGACCGTAGGGATCGCAAGATTTAATCGTAACTGCCCTACGCAGACGGTAGTCCTGAAACACATTGCAAGATTGCTTGTAAGATGTCTTTTTAGGTTACCGCGCTGGTGGGATATCATTCCGATATCCTGTTTATAAACAGTGGGAGGTAGACCTTGAGTCTCAATATTGAAACCAAGAAAGTAGCCGTAGAGGAAATCAGCGCAGCAATTGCTAACGCTCAGACTCTCGTGGTTGCTGAATATCGCGGTATCAGTGTTTCCAGTATGACTGAGCTTCGTGCAAATGCGCGTAAAGAAGGCGTTTACTTGCGCGTTCTGAAAAACACATTGGCTCGTCGTGCAGTAGAGGGTACTTCATTCGCAGCTTTGGCTGATCAAATGGTTGGTCCATTGGTTTATGCTGCTTCTGAAGATGCTGTTGCTGCTGCTAAAGTGTTGCACCAATTCGCGAAAAAAGATGACAAGATTGTAGTTAAAGCCGGTTCTTACAATGGTGAAGTAATGAATGCTGCTCAGGTTGCTGAGTTGGCTTCTATTCCGAGCCGCGAAGAGCTGTTGTCCAAACTGTTGTTCGTTATGCAAGCTCCTGTATCAGGCTTTGCGCGCGGTTTGGCTGCTTTGGCAGAGAAAAAAGCAGGCGAAGAAGCCGCTTAATCAATTTTGTTTCTGTTAATCAATTATTTTTTAATACAATATTTGGAGTATAAATAGCATGGCTATTACTAAAGAAGACATTTTGGAAGCAGTTGGTTCTTTGACCGTAATGGAATTGAACGACTTGGTTAAAGCTTTTGAAGAAAAATTCGGCGTTTCTGCTGCTGCTGTTGCAGTTGCAGGTCCTGCTGGTGCTGGTGCTGCTGCCGCTGAAGAAAAAACTGAATTTGACGTAGTATTGGCTTCTGCCGGTGACCAAAAAGTTGGCGTGATTAAAGTAGTCCGCGCAATTACTGGTCTGGGTCTGAAAGAAGCTAAAGACATCGTTGATGGTGCACCTAAAACTCTTAAAGAAGGTGTTTCTAAAGCTGAAGCTGAAGACATCCAAAAACAATTGGAAGAAGCCGGCGCTAAAGTCGAAATCAAATAATTTGATGCTTCCTGTTAAGGCTGGCAGTTTTCTGCCAGCCTTATTTTGCTTATTGTTATTAGGTTAATTTGTTATTTACATTTATTTGCAATTTATTCGCAAGCTAAGTTTAAATAAATGTAAATAACACAAACAATAGGCGTTATTTCAGACGACCTCTTTTTTAAAATTGCTTTTCGGAGTGTATATGAACTATTCGTTTACCGAGAAAAAACGTATCCGTAAGAGTTTTGCAAAACGAGAGAACGTATTGGACGTTCCCTTTTTGTTGGCAACACAAATTGATTCTTATGCGAAATTTCTGCAATTAGAAAATGCTTTTGATCAGCGCACTGACGATGGTCTGCAGGCTGCATTTAATTCTATTTTTCCTATCGTAAGCCACAATGGTTATGCGCGTCTGGAGTTTGTGCATTACACGTTGGGTGAGCCTTTGTTCGATATTCCTGAATGTCAATTGCGCGGAATCACTTATGCAGCCCCTTTGCGCGCGCGTATCCGACTGGTTATTTTAGACAAGGAAGCGTCTAAACCGACAGTCAAAGAAGTTCGTGAAAATGAAGTATACATGGGCGAAATCCCATTGATGACTCCAAGTGGTTCGTTTGTCATTAACGGTACCGAGCGTGTAATTGTTTCTCAGTTGCATCGTTCTCCCGGTGTGTTCTTTGAGCATGACCGTGGTAAAACTCATTCCTCCGGTAAATTGTTGTTCTCTGCTCGAATCATTCCTTACCGTGGCTCGTGGCTAGATTTCGAATTTGACCCGAAAGATTTGCTATATTTCCGTATTGATCGTCGCCGCAAAATGCCGGTTACGATTTTGTTGAAGGCTTTGGGCTACAACAATGAGCAGATCTTGGATATTTTCTACGATAAAGAAACGTTCTATCTGTCTGAAAATGGTGTTCAAACCGATTTGGTTGTAGGTCGTCTGAAAGGTGAAACTGCCAAAGTTGATATCTTGGATAAAGAAGGCAACGTATTGGTTGCTAAGGGTAAACGTATTACCGCAAAAAATATCCGTGATATCAGCAATGCGGGATTAACTCGTTTGGATGTGGAGCCGGAAAGCCTCTTAGGCAAAGCGTTGGCCGCTGATTTGATTGACCCGGAAACGGGTGAAGTATTGGCTGTTGCCAATGATGAAATCACTGAAGAGTTGTTGGCAAAATTTGATATCCATGGTGTAAAACAGCTTACTACGCTTTACATTAATGAATTGGATCAGGGCGGTTATATTTCCAATACCCTGCGCACTGATGAGACTGCTGATCAGCAAGCAGCGCGTGTTGCGATTTACCGCATGATGCGCCCAGGCGAGCCGCCTACCGAGGAAGCAGTCGAGCAGTTGTTTAACCGCTTGTTCTTCAGTGAAGACAGCTACGATTTGTCTCGCGTAGGCCGTATGAAATTCAATACGCGTACTTATGAGCAAAAATTGTCTGAAGCACAACAACATTCTTGGTATGGCCGTTTGTTGAATGAAACTTTCGTAGGTGCTGCCGAAAAAGGCGGTTATGTCCTGAGCGTCGAAGATATTGTTGCCTCTATTGCTACTTTGGTTGAATTGCGTAACGGTCATGGTGAAGTGGACGATATTGACCACTTGGGTAACCGTCGTGTGCGGTCGGTAGGTGAGTTGACTGAAAACCAATTCCGCAGTGGTTTGGCTCGTGTAGAACGTGCCGTAAAAGAACGCCTGAATCAAGCGGAATCAGAAAACTTAATGCCACATGATTTGATTAATGCGAAACCTGTTTCTGCTGCAATCAAAGAATTCTTCGGCTCAAGCCAGTTGAGTCAGTTTATGGACCAGACCAATCCCTTGTCTGAAGTAACCCATAAACGTCGCGTATCTGCGTTAGGCCCGGGTGGTTTGACCCGTGAACGAGCCGGTTTCGAGGTGCGAGACGTGCATCCGACTCACTATGGTCGCGTATGTCCGATTGAAACGCCTGAAGGTCCGAACATCGGTTTGATTAACTCATTGTCCGTTTATGCACGTACCAATGATTATGGTTTCTTGGAAACTCCTTACCGCCGCGTTATCGACGGCAAAGTAACCGAGGAAATCGATTACTTGTCTGCCATTGAAGAAGGCCGCTATGTGATTGCACAGGCGAATGCTGATTTGGACAAAGACGGTAATTTGATTGGTGACCTAGTAACTTGTCGTGAAAAAGGCGAAACCATTATGGCAACGCCTGACCGTGTGCAATATATGGACGTGGCAACCGGTCAAGTGGTATCTGTAGCGGCATCTCTGATTCCGTTCTTGGAGCACGATGATGCGAACCGTGCATTGATGGGTGCCAACATGCAACGTCAGGCCGTACCGTGCCTGCGTCCTGAAAAACCGATGGTTGGTACCGGTATTGAGCGTTCTGTTGCTGTTGACTCTGCTACTGCAATCGTTGCCCGCCGCGGAGGTGTGGTTGAGTATGTCGATGCCAACCGTGTTGTGATTCGTGTTCATGACGATGAAGCGACTGCCGGTGAAGTGGGTGTCGATATTTACAACTTGGTTAAATTCACTCGTTCCAACCAATCTACCAATATTAACCAACGTCCTGCGGTCAAAGCCGGTGACGTTTTGCAGCGCGGCGATTTGATTGCTGACGGTGCATCTACCGATTTGGGCGAATTGGCTTTGGGTCAAAACATGACCATCGCCTTTATGCCGTGGAATGGCTATAACTATGAAGACTCGATTCTGATTTCCGAAAAAGTAGCTGCAGACGACCGCTATACTTCGATTCACATTGAGGAATTGAATGTCGTTGCCCGCGATACCAAGCTGGGTGCGGAAGATATCACCCGCGATATTCCGAACTTGTCCGAGCGTATGCAAAACCGTTTGGACGAATCCGGTATTGTTTACATCGGTGCAGAAGTGGAAGCAGGCGATGTGTTGGTAGGCAAAGTAACGCCTAAAGGCGAAACCCAACTGACTCCGGAAGAAAAACTGTTGCGCGCCATCTTCGGCGAAAAAGCATCCGACGTAAAAGACACCTCTTTGCGTATGCCTACCGGCATGAGCGGTACGGTTATCGACGTTCAAGTCTTTACCCGCGAAGGTATCCAACGCGACAAACGTGCTCAATCCATTATCGATTCTGAGCTGAAACGTTACCGTCAAGACTTGGGCGACCAGTTGCGTATTTTCGATAACGACGCATTCGACCGTATTGAGCGTATGATCGTCGGCCAAAAAGCCAACGGCGGTCCGATGAAGCTGGCCAAAGGCAGCGAAATTTCGACAGAATATCTGGCGGGTCTGCCTAGTAAACACGATTGGTTCGATATCCGTTTGTCTGATGAAGATTTGGCCAAACAATTAGAACTGATTAAATTGAGTCTGCAACAAAAACGCGAAGAAGCGGACGAGTTGTACGAAATCAAGAAGAAAAAACTGACCCAAGGCGACGAATTGCAGCCTGGCGTACAAAAAATGGTGAAAGTCTTTATCGCCATCAAACGCCGTCTGCAAGCCGGTGACAAAATGGCGGGTCGCCACGGTAACAAAGGTGTGGTATCGCGTATTCTGCCTGTTGAAGATATGCCTTACATGGCGGACGGTCGTCCTGTGGACATCGTACTGAACCCGTTGGGCGTACCTTCCCGTATGAACATCGGTCAGATTTTGGAAGTTCACTTGGGTTGGGCGGCAAAAGGTATCGGCGAGCGTATCGATCGTATGCTGAAAGAGCAACGCAAAGCCAGCGAGCTGCGCGAGTTCTTGAACAAACTCTACAACGGCAGCGGTAAGAAAGAAGATTTGGATGCCCTGACTGATGAAGAAATCATCGAACTGGCTTCCAATCTGCGTAAAGGCGCATCTTTTGCATCGCCGGTATTTGATGGTGCGAAAGAATCTGAAATCCGCGAAATGCTGAATTTGGCTTATCCGAGCAATGATCCTGAAGTCGAAAAACTGGGCTTTAACGACAGCAAAACCCAAATCACGCTGTATGACGGACGCTCTGGCGAACCGTTTGACCGCAAGGTAACAGTAGGTGTGATGCACTATCTGAAGCTGCACCACTTGGTTGACGAAAAAATGCACGCGCGTTCTACCGGTCCGTATAGTTTGGTTACTCAACAGCCTCTGGGCGGTAAAGCTCAGTTCGGTGGTCAACGTTTCGGTGAGATGGAGGTTTGGGCGCTGGAAGCATACGGCGCAGCCTACACACTGCAAGAGATGTTGACCGTGAAGTCCGACGACGTAACAGGCCGTACAAAAATGTACGAGAACATCGTCAAAGGCGAGCACAAAATTGATGCCGGTATGCCTGAGTCCTTCAACGTATTGGTTAAAGAGATTCGCTCACTGGGCTTGGATATTGATTTGGAACGTTACTAAACAGAAGTTTTCAGACGGCCTCTTTGAAGGTCGTCTGAAAAAGCGGTTGCAGAATAAGAATGAATTAATCGAAATCTGAAAATATCAGGTCGTCTGAAACCGTAACGTACCGTTTCCAATATCGAAAATCCGCCACGCGGTAAAAATACTTCCTTCAAGGAGCAAAAATGAATTTGTTGAACTTATTTAATCCGTTGCAAACTGCCGGCATGGAAGAAGAGTTTGATGCCATCAAAATCGGCATTGCTTCTCCCGAAACCATTCGTTCATGGTCTTACGGCGAAGTTAAAAAGCCTGAAACCATCAACTATCGTACGTTCAAACCTGAGCGTGACGGTCTGTTCTGCGCCAAAATCTTTGGTCCGGTCAAAGACTACGAGTGCTTGTGCGGAAAATATAAACGCTTGAAATTTAAAGGTGTAACCTGTGAAAAATGTGGCGTGGAAGTGACTTTGTCCAAAGTGCGCCGCGAACGCATGGGTCATATCGAATTGGCCGCGCCTGTGGCACACATTTGGTTCTTGAAATCCCTGCCTTCTCGTTTGGGTATGGTGCTGGACATGACTTTGCGCGACATTGAACGCGTATTGTACTTTGAAGCATTTGTTGTGACCGACCCCGGCATGACTCCGCTGCAACGCCGTCAATTGCTGACTGAAGATGACTACTACAACAAACTGGACGAATACGGCGACGATTTCGATGCCAAAATGGGTGCAGAAGGTATCCGCGAATTGTTGCGTACCCTGGATGTAGCAGGCGAGATCGAAATCCTGCGCCAAGAACTTGAGTCGACCGGTTCAGATACCAAAATCAAAAAAATCGCCAAACGCTTGAAAGTATTGGAAGCCTTCCATCGTTCCGGCATGAAACTGGAATGGATGATTATGGACGTGCTGCCGGTATTGCCGCCTGATTTGCGCCCTCTGGTTCCGTTGGACGGTGGCCGTTTTGCCACTTCCGATTTGAACGATTTATACCGTCGCGTCATCAACCGTAACAACCGTCTGAAACGCCTGCTGGAACTGCACGCTCCTGACATCATTGTCCGCAACGAAAAACGTATGTTGCAAGAAGCGGTTGACTCGCTGTTGGATAACGGCCGTCGCGGGAAAGCCATGACCGGCGCCAACAAACGTCCGCTGAAATCGTTGGCAGACATGATTAAAGGTAAGGGCGGTCGTTTCCGTCAAAACCTGCTGGGTAAACGTGTGGACTACTCCGGTCGTTCCGTGATTACCGTAGGTCCATACCTGCGTCTGCACCAATGTGGTCTGCCGAAAAAAATGGCTTTGGAACTGTTCAAACCGTTCATTTTCCATAAACTGGAAAAACAAGGTCTGGCTTCTACCGTTAAAGCAGCGAAAAAATTGGTAGAGCAAGAAGTGCCGGAAGTATGGGACATTTTGGAAGAAGTCATCCGCGAACATCCGATTATGCTGAACCGTGCGCCGACCCTGCACCGTTTGGGTATTCAAGCGTTTGAACCTATCCTGATTGAAGGTAAAGCCATTCAGCTGCATCCGTTGGTATGTGCCGCGTTTAACGCCGACTTTGACGGTGACCAAATGGCGGTACACGTTCCATTGAGCTTGGAAGCGCAAATGGAAGCGCGCACCCTGATGCTGGCTTCAAACAACGTATTGTCTCCTGCCAACGGCGAACCGATTATCGTACCTTCCCAAGACATTGTATTGGGCCTGTACTACATGACTCGCGACCGCATCAATGCCAAAGGTGAGGGCAGTCTGTTTGCTGATGTGAAAGAAGTGCATCGTGCATACCATACCAAACAGGTTGAGCTGGGTACGAAAATCACCGTACGTCTGCGTGAATGGGTGAAAAATGAAGCCGGCGAATTCGAGCCAGTCGTTACACGTTACGAAACAACTGTCGGTCGTGCATTGTTGAGCGAAATCCTGCCTAAAGGCCTGCCGTTCGAATACATCAATAAAGCGCTGAAGAAAAAAGAAATTTCCAAGCTGATTAACGCATCGTTCCGCCTGTGCGGCTTGCGCGATACGGTTATCTTCGCCGACCACTTGATGTACACCGGTTTCGGATTCGCGGCCAAAGGCGGTATTTCCATTGCTGTTGACGACATGGAAATTCCGAAAGAAAAAGCGGCCTTGTTGGCTGAAGCCAATGCCGAGGTTAAAGAAATCGAAGACCAATACCGTCAAGGTTTGGTCACCAACGGCGAACGCTACAACAAAGTGGTGGATATTTGGGGTCGTGCCGGCGATAAAATCGCTAAAGCGATGATGGACAACTTGTCCAAACAAAAAGTTATCGACCGTGACGGCAACGAAGTCGATCAAGAGTCCTTCAACTCCATTTATATGATGGCTGACTCCGGTGCCCGTGGTTCTGCAGCTCAGATTAAACAGTTGTCCGGTATGCGTGGTTTGATGGCTAAACCTGACGGCTCGATTATTGAAACGCCGATTACCTCGAACTTCCGCGAAGGTCTGACCGTATTGCAATACTTTATTGCGACCCACGGTGCGCGTAAGGGTTTGGCGGATACCGCATTGAAAACCGCGAACTCCGGTTACCTGACCCGTCGTCTGGTAGACGTAACTCAAGATTTGGTCGTTGTTGAAGACGATTGTGGTACTTCAGACGGCTTTGTCATGAAGGCAGTCGTACAAGGCGGTGATGTGATTGAAGCATTGCGCGATCGTATTTTGGGTCGTGTTACCGCGTCTGACGTTGTCGATCCGTCAAGTGGTGAGACCTTGGTTGAAGCCGGTACGTTGTTGACTGAAAAACTGGTGGATATGATTGACCAATCTGGTGTCGATGAAGTCAAAGTCCGTACTCCGATTACTTGTAAAACCCGCCATGGCTTGTGTGCGCACTGTTACGGTCGCGACTTGGCACGCGGCAAATTGGTTAATGCCGGTGAAGCAGTCGGCGTGATTGCCGCTCAATCTATCGGTGAGCCGGGTACCCAGTTGACCATGCGTACGTTCCACATCGGTGGTGCGGCATCCCGTGCGGCAGCAGCCAGCCAAGTTGAAGCCAAATCCAACGGTACGGCACGATTCAGCAGCCAAATGCGTTATGTTGCCAACAACAAAGGCGAATTGGTTGTCATCGGACGCTCTTGCGAAGTCGTTATCCATGATGACATCGGCCGTGAACGTGAACGTCACAAAGTGCCTTACGGTGCGATCTTGATGGTTCAAGACGGTGAAGCCATCAAAGCCGGTCAAACGTTGGCAACTTGGGATCCGCATACCCGTCCGATGATTACCGAACACGCAGGTTGGGTGAAATTCGAAAACGTGGAAGAGGGTGTAACCGTTGCCAAACAAACCGACGATGTAACCGGTTTGTCTACCTTGGTGGTTATCGACGGCAAGCGCCGCTCCGGCAGCGCATCCAAACTGCTGCGTCCTACTGTAAAACTGTTGGATGAAAACGGTCTGGAAATCTGCATTCCGGGTACCTCCACCCCGGTATCTATGGCATTCCCTGTGGGTGCAGTGATTACCGTGCGCGAAGGTCAGGAAGTCGGTAAAGGCGACGTATTGGCGCGTATCCCGCAAGCCTCTTCCAAAACCCGCGACATTACCGGTGGTCTGCCGCGCGTTGCCGAGTTGTTTGAAGCACGCGTGCCGAAAGATGCAGGTATGTTGGCAGAAATCACCGGTACCGTTTCATTCGGTAAAGAGACCAAAGGCAAACAGCGTCTGATTATCACTGACGTAGACGGCGTAGCATACGAGACTTTGATTTCTAAAGAGAAACAAATTCTGGTGCATGACGGTCAAGTGGTAAACCGCGGTGAAACCATCGTGGACGGAGCGGTTGATCCGCATGATATTCTGCGTCTGCAAGGTATCGAAGCACTGGCACGTTATATCGTTCAAGAAGTGCAAGAGGTTTACCGTCTTCAAGGCGTGAAGATTTCCGATAAACACATCGAAGTCATCATCCGTCAGATGCTGCGCCGTGTGAATATTGTCGATTCAGGTGAAACCGAATTCATTACCGGTGAGCAAGTCGAACGCGGCGATGTCATGACAGCCAATGAAAAAGCTTTGGAAGAAGGCAAAGAACCGGCACGTTACGAAAACGTATTGTTGGGTATTACCAAAGCCTCCTTGTCAACCGACAGCTTCATTTCTGCCGCATCGTTCCAAGAAACGACCCGCGTTCTGACCGAAGCTGCCATTATGGGCAAGCAAGACGAGTTGCGCGGTCTGAAAGAGAACGTAATCGTAGGTCGTCTGATTCCTGCCGGTACCGGTTTGACCTACCACCGCAGCCGTCGCCAGCAATGGCAGGAAGCGGAGCAAGAAGCTTCCGAAATCGAAGCAACAGATGAATAATCCGTAGGATGTTTGTTTGAAAGAAAACCGCAAGGCAATATCACTTGCGGTTTTCTTTTTCAGACGACCTGTGTGGATTATAGTGGATTATAGTAAATTAAAAACAAAATAGTACAATAC
>NZ_KV838050.1:0-2269 GCF_001838645.1 Neisseria sp. HMSC70E02
TGAGTTGGCCGTTTTCGTTGTAGTCGAAGCAGGTAAGTGGTGATGTATAGAGGAAAAGGTCGTCTGAAAACATATTTCAGACGACCTTGATATTTTATTAGATCTCAACTCAACCTACGGCTTATTTTAGATTTTATTAAATAGTCGAGTTTTTAACAAATTGACATAAAGCCTTCGAATGTTTTAGGCCAAGGTGTCCTGTTAAAACATTCCTTTAAGATTTTAGTGTCATTGGTCAAGTTATAAAATACTTCGAATAAGTCTTTTCCTAGTAGATATATATCTCCTACAAAATCTGTTGCGTATATATTAAATTCATTAGGTAAATCTTCACTATATATATCCCAAAATAAATAATAACCTGACTCACTTTTAGCAAATGGTTCCATTCGTTTCATTAAATCTAATGATTCACCTGGATAATAGTCAATATATTCGTTAATATTATTTATATATGTTGATTTTATATCTTCGCGAGCATTTTGCCATGAATCATGAAACTTAGGATTTAGAGGGATGTAAATTAAGTAATTATCCAATACCCTTCCCCAGCCAAATTGTGCTGCGAAAGATTGATAAGAATAAGGAAATGATTTGCTATTTGCAAATTTAAATTCTTTCAAGTATTTTTTATCAGCCAATACTTGAGAAGTATTCAATATTTTCAAGTCATAATCCATGTTGTATTTTCCTATTTCAAAATTTTGTTAGTTAAGTTGATCTGAATATTTTAACTGGTAGTTGCTCTATATTGCGGTAAATCGAGGCTGATGGCTGACCGACTTTCCCATCCATACTTCCTCCGGTATTTTTGGATGAAAATTATAGAGAAAGGTCGTCTGAAAATTGATTTCAGACGACCTTAAGGTTTTGTTGGGGTTCAATTCAACCTGCGGCTACTATCATTATAAATAGTTAGAATAAATTTTAGGAATTTCTATTTTCAAAAAATCTAAAAAATTTTCTGCATATAAATCATGATTACCCGTGGATAAATCAAAGCAATAAACTTCTTCATTTGCCTTATTGTTTATAACTTTAAAATAAAAAAATCCTATATCATTAACTTCTAGAAAGAAAAGTTTATCATGATTATCTTTGTTATAATTAATGTTCCAGTTATAAGTATAGAAAATATCCTGATCAGCATCATCTCTATACTCAGGAGGAAATACTGTTTTGATTAGTTCGCCCCATAATGTTATGGAGTCGTAATTTTTAATAAACCATCGATAGTATTCAGGTAGTTTCAGATTAAATTCCGACTCCCCAGCGGCAATCCAACCTTCATCAATTGAATTATTTATTCTACATATAGAATTTGGTAGCTTATTAAGCATTTCGGTTATTTGTTTAATTAATTGAGTATCCATAAAAATCTCCAGTTTTTAATCACATGTTCTTCCAAAGTCTTTTGCTCTTTCTTTCCAGTATGCAGAGCGATAATTATCAAATTCAGCAGCTAATGTCGATGGGGTTCCATCGTTATTTCTTCTAAAACTCGGAAATCTTGGAAGAGTTTGTGAGCGTTTGTTTGGATTTCTTGGGAAAGGAATATGCAATATAGCTGTATATTTCGTATGTATTGTCCAAGAAACCTCTGCCAAACTACCGCGTTTTCCATTTCTTAGCACTTCTTGCTGGGTAAGATGATGTAATTCAACAGATTTACCATCTTTACCAATAGGAGCCATTCCTTCACACATCCTATCTAAATTAGTACCACATTTATATCCTGTTGGTGATGTAGCATCCTTCCAACTAACTTTTCTAGTAGGAGTAAATAAAGTGTCATTTTTATATACTCTTCTACCTAAAACTTCTGTTTTTGTCCATCTACTCCATCCTAATGCATCTATCCATTTTAGAATATTGGGTGCGAAATGGTAGAAATTATCCCCACCCATCAACCCAATCGGATCCTGATTCACAAACCTCCCAGCATCAGGTTCGTAATACCTGAAGAAGTTGTAATGCAGCCCCGTTTCATGGTCGGCATACTGGTTTTGCAGGCGGAAGGGCTGGTATGCGCTATCTGTTACCTTGGTTTCCTCTTTCAGACGTCCCCAGCCGGTATAGTTGCCGAACCACAGCAAATTGCCGTCCTTATCGGTCATCTCACGCGGGATGCCGATTTGGTCGCAGTGGAAGTAGTGGGTTTGTTGGCGTTTTTTGCCGTCTTTGGTTGTCCAATCGCGGATTTGCGCTAAAGGCTCGTAGGAATCCGGGTCGGTATAGATATAGGTATATCTGCCGTCCGGGTGGATTT
>NZ_KV838051.1:0-1396 GCF_001838645.1 Neisseria sp. HMSC70E02
CGCTGGCGCAAGTCCGCGATTGGACAACCGAAGAAAGAGAAAACCGCCAAGAAACAAACTACTTCCACTGCGACCAAATCGGCATCCCAAGAGAGATGACCGATAGGGACGGCAACCTTTTATGGTTCGGCAACTACACCGGCTGGGGTCGTCTGAAAGAAGAAACCAAGGTAACGGATAGCGCATACCAACCCTTCCGCCTGCAAAACCAGTATGCCGACCGTGAGACGGGGCTGCATTACAACTTCTTCAGGTATTACGAGCCTGATGCGGGTCGGTTTGTAAATCAGGACCCGATTGGGTTATATGGTGGAGATAATCTTTATCGGTTTTCGTCTAATATTCAGATTTGGATTGATCCTTTAGGGTTAGCATGTATACCCAATCCAAACAGAAAAAATGATGAGGATCTTGCAAGAAGAATTGATAAATTATCTGATAATTTGACAGAAAAAAATAGAGATGGTTTCACTACGTTAGCCTTGGCAAGGGTAACACTTGCTGATGGAACCTCTCAAATATGGATTGCTCAAGCAGGCTCTTCTCTGTCATCAAAGCCTTCTAGAAGGCAACAAAGTCTTGCGGGTGCAGATGAAATAATACAAAATTTACATCCAGCAGGAAGAAGCGGGAAAGATGGCAACCACTTAAATGATGCTGAACGTCAACTTATACGAGAAGCGAAAAAAAGAGGAGCTAAAATTAAATCTCTTGGAGCTACAAAACCAATGTGTGGCAGATGCGAGAAAGGAGCGAGAAGAGCAGGGATACTGAGGCGTATCATAACCCCAATTAAGAGTAGACACTGTTAGTATTTAATATTTTTAAATTTATTTAAAATTAAAGGAGTCCAATATGAAGCCGATGGAATTGGATGAAATGCCAAATGATATTTTTATTCAGGATATAAAAGAGTTAACAGAGAGTTTTTCAATAGATTTTCCTGATGTGTTTAGACAACTTTTGACAGAGTTAAATGTATCAAAAGATAATTTATTTATCACAGATTTTATTGAAAATCAGAAGATTGCCAACTCATATACAGGATATGTTTTTGACAAAACCCACAAAAAAATGTATGACTATACAATCAAAAATAAGAAACTTAGTTTTTTTGAAGTCGATATAAAAAAACTAACTACTAAGGACACGGATAGCATCCGAGTGTTGGATGAACTTTAAAATGCAAGCTATATTTGCATAAAGTGTCAGTGACTGTAGGTTGGGTCAAGACCCAACAGCCTAATAAGGTCGTGTGAAAATTTTCAGACGACCTTTCCTTATGTGTCATCCTTACCTACCCTGGCTACAACGAAAACGGCCAACTTATCGCCCAGCACCAATGGAAGGTGTCGTCCAAAGAAGAGAACGCCCGAAACGGTTTGCCCGAAACCGA
>NZ_KV838052.1:0-2515 GCF_001838645.1 Neisseria sp. HMSC70E02
GAAGGTGAGGTGGTAGGATTGGCGGGCAGTCATGATAACACCAGGATGAATTTATGATGAAAGTTTAAACATAAATCAAAAAGACAGGCAAGACAAATAATTAATGACAAGCGGTAAAAATGTCGTATGGATGGTTTCTGAAAGTGATGGGTGAATAGATTTGGGATGAAAGAAGGTCGTCTGAAAGTTGAGTTTCAGACGACCTTGATAAATACCAGATTCTAATTTAGATTTTATATATTAATTTAAGAAAATGTTATTTTATAATTCGAGGGTGGATGGGTTGTTAATCCTTATCATGCCCAATAGTTTGAAAGAAATATGGTTCTTCAAATTGGCAAGGTTCGTTGCCACATACATAAATTTCTTTTAAATAGCTATTTCGCTTTAAAATGGCATCTGTAGCACATTGCAAATATTCAAATATCCCCTCTCTCCCAACCTCTTTTTCTGGCAATATCAAGCATTCATCAAATTTGTTTTTATTCCATTGCCTTTGTTGATGAATTAAATAATTTCTTATATTTACATTTTTCTGCTTTTGAGCAATTGAATAATTATTATTTAATTCTTTCTGTGCCAATAAATATGACTTAGAAAAACATACAAGAATATCCTCTTGTATTATACTGTTTACATGACATGGTTTGTTTAATGCATCTTTATCAATAACTGTTTCAGGTAAATCTCCAAGTGTAAAAGTTGGGGCTAGGCAAATTGTAATAAATAAGGCTCTATTATTTAAAGTGATCACAACGCAATCCTTTCTTCAATATACATAGTAGCAGGTAGATTATGATCTAAAAAAAAACATACAGTTATCTAAAATATTTGGTTTCTACCTAAGCCTACACTTACTAAAATAGGTTAACAATACAATTATTACTTGCTAATAATGAGCAGAAAGACAGAGAAAACCGATTACGAACCATAGATATATGGCTAAGGAAACCAAACGGCGTCCGATAAGTTTATTCCGTAAAACAAATCCTAAAATTAAAGTAATGAAAACAATTGGTAAGCCGATATATATTAAATTGTCAAAATATCTGCCTTGACCTAGATATGGGAAGATCAAGTAGACTCCAAAAATCCCGCCCATAAAATAAATCAGCATGCCCGGCCCTAGGAGTAGAGCGGTAAATATATGTGGCATTAATAAAATTGAAAGCCACTGTTTAGTTTTTAAATTCATTTAAATCACCAATATATGAAACTTTTTATATCGATAGGGTAAATAGGCCGGGTACTTCTGCAAAACCGTCAAATCGTCGAAATATGGGTTTTTGAAGCCAATCTACGCTTGCTTTTTCCCGTTTCAATTAGCGTGAACCGTCGCGCGGGAGTGCTATTAAAGGAGGAACAGGCGGGTCTTGATAGCTTTCGTCGATCTCGAAGCCTTCTGCGCGGGCTTTGTCTTCCATTTGTTTCCTTTCCTTTGCTCTTAAGCGGAGCTCTTTATCCAAGGCTTCGCGGTAGCCCGGTTTGCCAAATTCTTCTTGTACATGTAACCGGAGGAAATCCCAATATGCTTTTACGGTAATTTGTAGAGCATACTGACCGTTGCCATATTGGTCACGATATTGTTCTGAGTTATCCTTACCAAGCATAAACTCCACAAGCACACCCTCCGCATATAGAGTCCCTATCTGAGCTAAGTTGGGCAGTTTCTTCCATTCCTCAGGGGTTAGTTCAATAGCGGCGGGAATGCCGATTATCGGTTTTGCTTTAATTCTACTGTTTTCCACTTCAAAAAAGGCGGCGGCATTTTTACGGTCGTGCTTAATCCTTGGTGCGCTGCGGGAAATCAAATCTGTCCAACCGGCTTGATGCATCTGCCTGATCAGATTATAGAAATTCTGTCTTGCTTCTTCATCACTGATGTTGCTGCTTTTGCCGAGGCCAGAAAACATGTCAAATTCATCAACGCCTAAGAACGGGTTATGACTTCCATCTTCATATGCGGTAATACTGCTTACATGAGGTATTTTAAAAGTATGTTTGCCGTGTTCAAAAACAACGGTTTTTTCCTGATTAAAGTCTATTTCATATTGATTGACATTAAAAAACTCTGAGTCGTCAGAAGGTCCTGCATAATTTTCAGGGAATCTGTTAACAAAATGTTTGCTGGATTCCGGCAGGGTAATGGACACAGTGTCGGGCAGGTTGTCTTTGGGTGTCTCTTTTGAGAAAGGGATGCAGCCTCCCGATAAGAAGATGATGGCGGTGAATGAAATGATTTTATTTATCAGATTATTAGGCATGGTTATCGTCCGTTTTTTGCGATTTAAATCTGCATTAAAGGTAGGCGCAAAGACAATAAGGCAACTGCCAATAATAATTTTTTCATTTTTTGTTTATCTTTGGGTTGGCGTCTATTTTTTAAAATACTGCTAGATGAAAGTCTGAACATAAATCAAAAAGCCCAAAAGGACAAATGGGTGATGATGAGTGGTAAAGATGTCGTGTGAATGGTTGGTTGGTATAGTGGATTAACTTTAAACCAGTACGGCGT
>NZ_KV838053.1:0-5371 GCF_001838645.1 Neisseria sp. HMSC70E02
CGTTACTGTCCTATTTTAATTTTAATTGACTATAGTCTATGATGTAAAATTCATCAGTGTTAAGGAGAAATGAAAACGAAATAAGTAATAATAAAATGAGGTAATTAATTGGCTTTATAAATTTTATACTGAAAATACGGTTTGCCATCATGCCCCCATTCGTTTTATTTTTTCTGTGTATTTTTTATAACGTATTCCTGCCTGAAAGGAAGGCAATAGGCAATATATTACATTGTAAACTAAAAAATCAGTCTATCATAAAAGCTTCAAACATAATCGGCTTCCAAAAGGTGTGCTGATTTAAGTGTTGACTCTTATTGAAGTTTCATCAGTCGGTCTTGTTCGACTGACAACACGCCGTTTACCTTTTGGAAATAGGCAATGGCATCTTGAATATTGGTTTTGGCTGATGGACGAATGGCAATTCCGTGCAGGTTTTTGTATTCGTAAACCAAGCTCGCGCCGGAATCTTTCACTGCCTTCATCAATGAACCTGAGCCGATGTCTTTATCGTAGAAAATAATCAGGTTGCCCGTTGTGGCTTGTGCTTGTCGGGTGAGGACTGCTTCAGTCGCTTGGGTTGGTTTGCTCGGGCTTTGGCAGGCGCAGAGTAGGGCGGCGAGTAGGATAAATGCAAAAGTTTTGTTCATTGTTGTTCAGAGGATTGAGTGGTTAAAAAAGGTCGTCTGAAAATGGGGAGAACGAAATCATGGAAGATAAAGTTAAAAAGATAGCTAAATCTTTAGGTTATAAAGGATAAAGGAAATAATGAATTTAAATAGTACATATAATTTTTCACTCAATCAATATAATTTCTATTTTGAGATAAATTGGGAATTTAATTTTCTGTATTTAGAGAAATTTAATCAGTGTGGTCAAGTCTATATTGATTCTGGTTTTTATATCAATTTGGGAAATGGTCTGTCTCTATATATTGCCGGTGAAGAGGACTATGGCAATTTATTGGATTTTATAGAATTGATCTCAGATAATAATCAAAACGAATTAAACTTTGAATCACTTACTGTTAAGATAAGCAAGAAGAATAATATCTTGAATATGAAATTTAAGAAAAATAATATACTGAATATGGAGATATTAGGGGGCAGAGAAAGAAATATAAATATAAATTTCAGCCATGAGTTATATGCTGAATTAAATTCTTTAGTATCGAAAATTCAGGATGACTATAAAAAATTTTCTTCTAATTTAGATGTAATTAAAAAGATTTGGTTTGGAACTGACGCAGATTAGCAGTTATATCCAGCGATTGTCGCGCACAATATAAAAAGCGAAGCTGGTATGGTCGTCAGAATACAAAGATTTCTATTTGCCTTTCAGACGACCTTCCCAGCAATCTCGATGGTTATGCCTCAGGCAGCTCCATGTCTAAAACGGTTTGTTCCTGCTTGGCGCGGAAGTCGGCAAGCTTTTGCGCCAGCTCGGGGTTTTCGTTGGCAAGTAGTGAGATGGCGAACAGGGCGGCGTTGGCGGCTCCTGCTTCGCCGATGGCGAAAGTGGCGACGGGAACGCCTTTGGGCATTTGCACGATGGAGAGCAGGGAGTCTTCGCCGCGCAGGTATTTGCTGGGTACGGGTACGCCCAATACGGGGACGGTGGTTTTGGCGGCAACCATGCCGGGCAGGTGCGCCGCGCCGCCTGCGCCCGCGATGATGGCTTTGATGCCGCGTTCGCGGGCGGTTTCGGCGTATTCGAACATTAAATCGGGGGTGCGGTGTGCGGACACGACGCGGGCTTCGTATTCGACGCCGAACTCTTTGAGAAACTGCGCTGCCTGCTGCATGACGGGCCAGTCGCTGTTGCTGCCCATGATGATGCCGATTTTGGCCATATTTACTCCTGGTGTATAAAACGTTATTCAATGAATGATTTCAGACAACCTTTGAATATGGGAGGTCGTCTGAAAAGTTATCGTTGCTTGATGCTGACGGCGGCGCGTTTGGCGGCGGCGCTGCCGGGGTAGTTCTGTATCAGTTTGCGCCATGTGTTGCGGGCGATGTCTTTCTGTTGCAGCTTGTATTGGCATTGCCCGATGCTGAAGAGCGCGTCGGGGGCTTGCGGGCTGTTGCGGAAGCGGTTGGCAAAGCGTCCGCCGATTTCGATGACGGATTCGCAATTGCCCATGCGCTGTTGGCTTTGCAGCAGCAGATACATATTGCGTCGGGCGCTTTCGCTGCCGTTTCCGCCGTCTGCTCCTTTTAAGACTGCGGCTGCGGCGGCGTAATTGTTGCGCTGATAGTATTTGAGGGCTTGGTTGTAGAGGCGGGTTTCATTTTGGTCGGCGGAGTCGGCTTCTGAAGGCGCGGTGCCGCCGTTTGCCAGATAGGTGCTTTTGAGTTTTTGGTCGTCCAAACGCTGGGCGGGTACTTTCCTATTGGCGTGGCGCGGGGTTTTGTTTTGTTTTTCGAGTTGTTGCAGGCGCTGGTTGGTGTTTTCCATTTCGCGCTCCAAACGTTCGACCTGCATACCCAAGCGTTCGATTTGAGTCATCGTGTTCAAATCGGGATAGGGAATGGCGGAGGATTCGGCTGCGGCGGTGGGAATATCGGGCAGCATGAAGGTGTCGCCGGATTTGGGTTTGGGGGCGGTAGAGGCGCAGGCGTTGAGCAGGATGATACCGGCAAACAGGATGGGAAGGGTTTTGTTCATTTTATTTTTTAAGCAGCAAAGTCAGACCGTCGCCGACGGTCAGGGTAATGGGTACGATGCGGGAATCGTCGGGCAGGTTGCGGTTGAAGGACTGGAGTATGTTCAGGCTGGGCGGGGCATCGCGTTCTGCTTCACTCATAACGCGCCCGTTCAGCAGGACATTGTCGATGGCGATAACACCGCCACTGCGAACCAGTTGCAGGCAGCGTTCGAAATATTGCGGGGTGGGCGGTTTGTCGGCATCGATCAGTGCCAAGTCGTAGCTGCCTGATTCGCCTTGACTTATCAAGTCGTCCAGGGTCAGCAGGGCGGGCTGGAGGTGAAGGGTGATTTTATGGGCGACTTGCGCTGCCTGCCAGGTTTCGCGGGCGATATCGGTAAAGGTGACGTTGATGTCGCAGGCGGTAATTTTGCCGTGTTCGGGCAGGGCTAAGGCGACTGCGGTGCTGCTGTAACCGGTAAATACGCCGATTTCCAGATATTTTTCGGCTTTGAGCAGGCGCGCGAGCCAGGTCAGCAAGGCTGCCTGTTCGCGGGCAATCGCCATTTTCCCTAAACGGTGGGATTGCGTGCGCGAACGCAGGGCGGTCAGTACGGGATGCTCTTTTTCGCCGATGCTGTTGAGGTAGTCTTGCAGCGCCGGGTCGATATTGTGTGTCTGGGTGGTCATGCCGTTTGGCCGTCAGTCTTGGTAGTAGGTATAAGGTTTTTTGGCGACTTTGGCGGCTTCGAATTCTTTCTGTTCTTGAGGGTCCAGCTCGACATCCCACAACAGATGGCGGTTTTCAAGGCGTTGTGTTTCCAGCTGCGGATTGTCTTCGATGAGTTTGTCGAGGAATTGGGTGGCTTCGGATTTGTAGTGATACATGATACGGTTCCGTACAGGTTTGTGTCAGTCTTTTATTATAACTGATAACGCCGTTACGGTTTTTAGATATTCGACTATATAGTGGATTAACTAAATCAGGACAAGGCGACGAAGCCGCAGACATACAGATAGTACGGCACCGATTCACTTGGTGCTTCAGCACCTTAGAGAATCGTTTTCTTTGAGCTAAGGCGAGGTAACGCCGTACTGGTTTAAAGTTAATCCACTATAATTTCAGGGTTTATGGTGTTTCGGGTATAATGCCGCCTTGTTTTTTAATGCGATACGGCAGGTCGTCTGAAGCCTTTGCATAATATTTTGCCGTATTCCAGGCAGAATATTGTGCAAAGGCTTCGCCGCCGGTTTCAGACGACCTCTTTTTATTTTGGAAAGAGTTTTATGTTGAAAAAATGGTTGCATAAAGTTTTACCCGGAAAGCAGCCGAAGCAAGTGCCTGTGGCGAAGGAAATCCTTCCTTTCGACAGGCACCATATCAGCGCGGATATGTTGAGTTTTGCGGCGGAAAAAGTTGTCCGCCGTTTGCATGACGAAGGTTTTCAGGCTTATGTTGTCGGCGGGGCGGTTCGCGACCTGTTGCTGGGCGTCGAGCCTAAAGACTTCGATATCGCCACCGATGCGACGCCGGAGCAGGTTCATAAGATTTTCCGCAGAAGCCGCATTATCGGCAGACGCTTTCAAATCGTACACGTCATGGTCGGGCCGGAAACCATAGAGGTCACGACCTTTAGGGGTGGCGGTAAAGTGCAGCAGAACGCGCACGGCAGGATTATGAAGGACAACACTTACGGCAGTATGGAAGAAGATGCCATGCGCCGTGATTTCACCTGCAACGCGCTTTATTACGACCCGATTAAAGAAGAAATCATCGATTTTCACCACGGTGTCGGCGATATTGCCGACCGCAAGCTGGTGATGATCGGCAATGCGGCGGAGCGTTATCAGGAAGACCCTGTCCGCATCCTGAGGGCAGTGCGGTTGTCGGGCAAACTTGGGTTTGACGTGGAAGAAAACACCGCTGCACCGATTCCGGAACAGGCAGGTCGTCTGAAACACGAACCCGTAGCGCGCCTGTTTGATGAAATCATGAAGCTGCTGTTTTCTGGTTATGCCAGAGAATGTCTGAAACGATTGAATTCCCTAGGTGTTTCAGACGACGTCCATCCGCTTCTGACTGCGCTCAAATCGGCTGCAAAACCTGAAAACCGCATTATTTCTCTCGCCTTGAAAAATACGGACGAACGTTTGCGCGCAGACAAATCCGTGTCGGTGGGCTTTGTTCTTGCTGCTGTATTGTGGCCGGTTTTGAACCGTCATTGGCAGGACAACATCAAACGCGGTCAAAAGCCTGCGCACGCTTTATCCGAAGCGATGAACACCATGCGCGAAACGGTCGAAAAAGGCTGGGGCGTACCGCAGCGTTTTGCCGCGACCATGCGGGAAATTTGGCAGCTTCAGCCGCAATTCGACTACACACGCGGCGCGCGTCCGCACAAAATGCTGGCGCAAGCGCGTTTCCGTGCGGCTTACGATTTCCTTGTGTTGCGCGGAGAGGTCGGCGAAGTGGAGCGGGATTTGGTCGAATGGTGGACGAAGTTCCAGCATGCGGATGCGGAGGCCCGCGCGGAGATGACGCTTGCCACACAACAGCGTCGGCAACACGGGCAAGGCGATGGCGCGGATGGCAAGCCGAATCGCAAACGCCGCCGCTCGCGTAAGAAAAAACCGGCTGCGGATAAGCCGGAATCATGAATCGACGGATTGCAAACGGTTTTGTCTTATTTTTATAGTGGATTAACTTTAAATCAGGACAAG
>NZ_KV838053.1:5471-13618 GCF_001838645.1 Neisseria sp. HMSC70E02
CGCCGTACTGGTTTAAAGTTAATCCACTATATTAGTTTGTTGCAGGACTGAAGTGTTGGTTTGAATGCCAAATTGTTTCTGCCGTATCTATCTTAGTAATGAGGTCGTCTGAAAATTTTCAGACAACCTTTTTGAATGGTTTAAAGAATCAAGAGGGAAACATTCACCCTTTACAAACCCGCAAGCAAACGACGGATTTTGCCGATGGCAAGCTCGGTTTCCAAGCCGCATTCCGTCCCTTCCGCTCCGCTGCTGAGGCAGCGGATGTCGGTGATGCCACAGAAGTGGGCGTATTGGATGCCCAGTTCGCGGGCGAGGAAGGCTTCGGGCATTCCGGTCATGCCCAATACGTCCACGCCGTCGCGGCGGTAACGTTGGATTTCGGCGCGAGTCGGCCAGCGCGGGCCTTGCAGGCAGCCGTAAACGGCTTGGGTGTATAAGGGCATTTGGTGCTGTTGCGCGTGTTCGGCAATTTTTTCGCGCAGTCCGGCGGTGTAGGGTTCGAGAAAATCGGTGTGTACGACCGGTTCTTCCTGTCCTTCAAAAAAGGTGTCCTTGCGGCCGTAGGTGTAGTCGATCAAGTCGTCGGGCAGGACGAGCGCACCGTTTTCAAAGCGGTTGTTGATGCTGATGACGGAGGAAACGGCGACGATGTATTCCGCACCTATGGAATGCAACGCCCAGATGTTGGCGCGGTAGTTGATTTCATGTGGCGCGACGGTATGGCCGAAGCCGTGCCGCGCGAGGAAGAAAATGTCCTGACTGCCCAGTTTGCCGCTTAAGACGGGGCTGCTGGTCAGTCCGTAGGGGGTGCGGACGATTTTGCGGTCGGTGATGCTCAGTTCTGGCAGCTTGGTCAGGCTGCTGCCGCCGATGATGGCTAACATATGGTCCTTTGTGTAAGTGATTTCAGGGAGTGAGTGTCGGAAAGAAAAAGGTTTGCAAAACAGCCATGATGATGGAAAACAGGATTAACACCTTCATTGTTCAACATGGCTGTCGAAAAAGGGCTGGGAGGTCGTCTGAAAACCCATATCTGTTTTCAGACGACCTTTTTGTCCTTTTACTTGTGTTTGTAAAAACGGCTGTGGAAATAAGCATTCACGCCTTCGCGCAGCAGGACTAAGGTTACGGCAGCAAGCGGCAGGCCGGCGAGCATGCCGACGAAGCCCATCAGTTGTCCGAACGCCATCAACGAGAAAATTACCCAGAACGGCGACAGGCCGATGCGGTCGCCGACGATTTTCGGGGTAACGATAAAGCTCTCGAGGAATTGTCCGATACCGAACACGACCCACACCATAACCAGACCATGCCATGTGCTAAATTGCAGCAAAGCGGCGACGGTCGCCAGCAAAAGTCCGGTAAATGCGCCTAAATACGGGATAAACACCAAAATACCGGCAATCATACCGATGGCGAAGCCCGAATCCAGTCCGACCAGCATCAGCCCGACCCCGTACACCAGCCCCATAATCAGCATCACCATCAACTGCCCGCGCAGGAACTCGCCCAAAACTTCATCCATATTGCTTGTGATGCGCGTATAAGTGTCGATAAAGCGACGCGGAACTAATGCGCTGATGCCGTAAGACCAGCGTTTCCAGTCCAAAAGGAAATAATACAGCAGTAGCGGCAGCAGTATCAGGTTGCTCATGCCGCTGATGACGTTGCCGCTCTGGCGCATCAGCGTCGGGACCCAAGCCTTGAGCGTGTTGCTCAATTCGCCCGTATGCGACTGCAACCATTTGACTACCGAATCCTGATCGATATGCACATAATTGCCCGCCACATGGTTCAGCCAAGGCAGCAGCCTGTTTTGCGTAAAATCGACGATTTGGGGAATGCGGCTGACCATATTGTTAAACTGGTTGATCAGCATAGGCACGATAATCAGCATCAGCGACAGCAGCAACAGCAAAGCGAATACCATCACCATCATGGACGCGGGGCCGCGTTTAATCCGTTTTTTCTGCAACCATTCCACCAGCGGATTCAACACATAAGCCAAAACCGCCGCCACAATAAACGGCGTCAGGATGTCGCCCAGCGCGTACAGCAGCCAGACAAAAGCCGCAATCACGCAGCCCATAATGATCCACGGCTTCATGCCGCGCGTTTTTTTCTGATACATAAAACCTTTCCATGTGTGTTTCAGCGGGAGCCGCCGCAATCGTTTTCAGACGACCCCTGACCGTCCAGTATAACAGAATAAACAGGGTCGTCTGAAACCTCAGATTGTTTACAAAATCACCGAAAAATCCAAGCCCGCGCCTGCAAAATAAGGTAAAATACGCCCCATCGTTTTTCCGTCCCAATCACGATAAGGAACCCATTCATGAGCACTTCACTGAGCTACCGCGACGCTGGCGTCGATATTGACGCCGGCGACCAACTGGTCGAAAACATCAAACCTTTTGCCAAACGCACCATGCGTCCCGAAGTGTTGGGTGATTTGGGCGGCTTCGGCGCATTGGTCGAAATCAGCAAAAAATACAAAAATCCCGTCCTTGTCAGCGGCACTGACGGCGTGGGCACCAAGCTCAAACTCGCCTTCGACTGGGACAAACACGACACCGTCGGCATCGACCTCGTCGCCATGAGCGTCAACGATATTTTGGTTCAAGGCGCGGAGCCTTTGTTCTTCCTCGACTATTTCGCCTGCGGCAAACTCGACGTCGCCCGCGCTACCGACGTGATTAAAGGCATCGCCCAAGGATGCGAAGAATCCGGCTGCGCCCTCATCGGCGGCGAAACCGCCGAAATGCCCGGCATGTACCCCGAAGGCGAATACGACTTGGCAGGCTTCGCCGTCGGCGTGGTCGAAAAAGAGCGCGTCATCAACGGCCGCAGCATCAAAGCGGGCGACATCGTGTTGGGTCTGGCTTCCAACGGCGCCCATTCAAACGGCTACTCCCTCGTCCGCAAAATCATTGCCCGCGACAATCCCGATTTGGACGCCGAGTTCGACAACGGCAAAACCCTGCGCGAAACCATCATCGCCCCGACCCGCCTGTATGTGAAACCCATCCTTGCCGCCTTGGAAAAATTCACCGTCAAAGGCATGGCGCACATCACCGGCGGCGGCATTACCGAAAACGTGCCGCGCATCCTGCCTGAAAACACCGTCGCCCAAATCGACGCCAAAGCATGGGAATTGCCCAAGCTGTTCCAATGGCTGCAACAGGCAGGCAATGTGGAAACGCAAGAAATGTACCGCACCTTCAACTGCGGCATCGGCATGGTGGTCGTCATCGCCGAAGAAGATGCCGACGCGGTGCAGGCATTCTTAACTGAACAAGGCGAAACCGTTTACCGTTTGGGCAAAATCCGCGAACGCAACGGCGATGAGCATCAGACCCAAGTGGCTTAAATCACAAGCCTGAATCTAAATAAAAGGTCGTCTGAAAACTGAACTGCACCTTGGTGGTTGGATACCCCCCAACCACCAAGGTGCAGTTTTTTATAGTGGATTAACTTTAAACCAGTACAGCGTTACCTCGCCTTAGCTCAAAGAGAACGATTCTCTAAGGTGCTGAAGCACCAAGTGAATCGGTTCCGTACTATCTGTACTGTCTACGGCTTCGTCGCCTTGTCTTGATTTAAATTTAATCCACTATAAGACCTAATCCACGATTACTGTTTTAAGGAATCGAAATAACATCTGCAATGCATCTTGGACCATCAAAAATTTTAAATTTCGTATCTAATGGTATTTTTTCGTTTTTTCTTATCAGGAACCAAGCGTTTGCATAACTGATGTTTTTATTTGGTATATACTCGTAAATGTCTAAAACTATACTTCTAGGAAAATTTTCTTGAAAAACACCATCTTCAAATTTACTTACGGGATAAAAGAGACCAATGGGAGGAATCGTCTGACAACCTCCGTCTTCTCGTAACTTCCAAAAAATTTGAATATTAGCAGTATTTTCAGCGTTTATCATTGAATCCTCCCAGTGTTCTAGTTTCAAAAGGTTTAGGTTATTTTATTAGGATTTTTAATTCATCCGGTAGCTTAGCACCATTTTCATATGCTTTTTTAGCCCAAAATGTGGCTTTTTCTTTATTTCCTTGTGCTAAAGATAAATCAGCTAAATTGGATTGGGCAATAGGATGTCCATTTTTTGCCGCTATCTCTAGCCATTTAAATTCTAAATTTTGATTTAGAGATACAAACATATGGTATTGATATAATTTGAATGATGAATTTTTATCTCCATGAGAGGCTTTTTCTTCCAGAGTATGAATTTCTTCATCCGAAATCCAATAAGTACTACCTGTTGATATGGAGTCAGCTATTTTTTCATTTATTTTCTTTGGGTGCTTTAAAAATTTTCTTAAGTTTGTAGATAAAATTATATAAAAGAAATATATTTATAAAAAAGCTAATTAACCCGTAAGTAAAGTGTATTATTCTTCGATAAAAGATATTATCAGCAGTAGGATTCAGGTTTAGTCCAAAATAAGTAATAATATCTTCTTCAATAATGGACCATGGAAGCGTTATGGTAATATTAATTAATTCTAAAATCCAAGGGTTTATTATAAATAAGATTATATATATAAATAAATATAATAAAAAATATTTACAGATTTTCATAAAATTACATATGGTTTGTAGATGTTTTTTAATGGTTTTATTGGTAGATAGTAGATTTTGGCAAGTTCAGGTCCCAACGCTTTATAGAAAAATCAGGATGAAGAATTAGGATCATGTTGGATATTTTTAGATGTATTCATAAGAGTGTCGTCGCACCTTACCATACAGTTATATTTTTCTAATTCTGAATATGAGAATTGTTCCCTACATTTAACATAGCAAATATCATGTTGTCTACAATCTATATCCAATACTCCCATTGGTTCGACATAATATCCATTATTTTCTCGAAGCTTACTGTATTGTTCTTCCCCCTTTGTCCAGTCTGGTCCACATCAATTCCCATAATGTCTAAACCAATCTAATATATCTATTTCGTAGTATCCGGTGCAAAAGCATAAAATTAATATCCCAAAATAACCCAATCAGATACTGCCCCAAAACCGGTCTGCATCAGGTTCGTAATACTTGAAGAAGTTGTAATATAGTCCTGATTCACGGTCGGCATACTGGTTTTGCAGGCGGAAGGGTTGATAAGTGATATCCGTTACCTTTGCTGCCTTGCTCAGGGGGGGGGATAATTCAACCTAAAGAATCAAGTTCGTAGTGGCTGACGAGTTTAGCTTGAATACGATAGATTTAGCGATGCAGTTTATCTCGTTCGGTGTCGGTGATAACGGGTGATTTGACTGTTTTCGTTGTAGTTGAAGTAGGAGGAGACATGGGGAAAGGTCGTCAGGCAATTTATTTCAGACGACCTTGGTGTTTATTGGGTCTCGACCCAATCTACGGCCACTATTAGGTTATAAAGAAGATTCTAAATATAAATAAACACGCTATTATATCTAAAAACAAGCAAATTATAACTAATAATAATAATTGAATAGTTTGACTTTTTGCTATCAATGATGCTAAGTATTTTGATAAAAAAATAATACTTAAACTTAAAAAGGAATAGAATAAAATCTCTACTATTCCTAAAATATAATTGCTTATATTTCCATTACAAATGTTTAGAATGAAGCTAATAAGTCCTTTCAGTTCTCTGGTTAAGTACAAAATAAATAATAGGTTTAAAAATGATGAGATAAATAATTTCAACATATTATTTTATAAGGAAACACAACGTTGTTCACACAACAGGTTGAGAAAAATAAGCCTGTAAGACCTCAAAAGGTGCAAACTCTTCTGTGGCTTTACCGTATTATAAAAATTCATAAAGCGGCACAACTCCTTTTTCCAATGTTCCGAATCTATAAAGGGAAATTTATCATACCAAATTTCCATCAAGATGAGAGCACTCGATCTAACCTACAGCTTAAATCAATATTTGCAACTTTCGAGATTAACTTAAGCGACAATATCTACGCTTACTTGGCAGTTAACCATCCCAACGAATATTACCGTAATTGCTTAATAAGACATTTATAAACTCCTCTCCAAACTCTCTTATTAATACCTTCTCCATAGCCTTAAATCTTTCAATGTCTACAAACCAATCTCGATCCATCATATGGAATAATCTTATAGATTCTTTTTTTGAACTTTGAAATGCAAAAACACCCCAATTAATAGGTATATCCTGAACCGCAACCCAATTTAAATCAGTATCTGCCATAATAACTCCACCGTCACCATAATCATTCGTACAGCTTATTATTCTTTGTATATTTTTTAGTGAATTATCATGTTCAAGAATCCAGTTTTCCAACATAATATTAAAATCACAATCTAAAACATTAACTTGCTTATTAAAGCCACCTAGATCTAACAAGTCAGAAAATTCTCCAAGAAACTTTAAATCCATTCCAAGCACAAAATCAAAGAACAAAAAAGTATCATAATTTGGTATTAAAAAATGGTTAGGTAAAGAAAAATTCTGCCCAATAAAAATATCATTTATGTTTTTCATAAATATTTCCTCTTGTGGGATAGGGTCGTCTGAAAGATGAATTTGGATTTTTTCAGACGGCCTTTCTGGGTTGTTGGGTATTGACCAAACCTAAGCGTTTCAATACATATGTTACAAAATTCGCTGTCTTACCCCATTGCGGAAAACCATTGCTGATGGCTGATCGACTTTCCCATCGACACCTATTCCGATATTTTTTGGATGAAAATTATAAGGAGAGGTCATCTAAAAATTAATTTCAGACGACCTTGATGTGTTTTGTCGGGGCTTGACATAATCTGCGCAGGCTAATCATCTTCTATATATAGACTTGCTATAATAGTAACAATCCTGCTATTTTTCTCCCAAACTTGCAACCCTATTGTTTCAAATTCATAAACAAATTGTGGTATGCCATCATCTTCAAAATCCAATTCATCTATTTTACCTATAAAATTACTCTCAGTAATTATTTTAAATTGCTCAATAGTTAATCCAATTAAATTAGTGTCTTTATAAAATAGTTCTTTATAGCAAAATATAGAATCAATTTTATTTTCTCTCACAGTAATAAAAAACTACTATCTTGAGATTCATACTCACATACTCCAAATTCATCCGGTGAGCTGTATTTAAAAAATTGTAGGATAGAAATATATTTATCAACATTTTCTCCAAACTTAAATGGGCCTACAGATTTAAACGGAGATAGATTTAATTTCATCGTTTTGATCCTTTGCTATGTTCTACACCTTTTGCTTTTTGTTCCGCAGTTTTCTTAATATTACTTATTTTTTTCTCTCAACTAAGCTTATCTCTTCTAGGCATTCTAGGTTTAATCTGCTCTTGTAATTCCTTAATCCGTTTTTCAGCTGCTTTAAATGATCTACACCATCTCCATGTTTCTCATTTTTAGAACTATCAGAATTTCTAGAACCTTTTTTCTGTTTCCTATTATCTTGCTACGCTTTATATTTTTTACACTTTATAAATAATTTGGAGTAAGAAACCGCGTATGAGCCTTGGGACACGCAGCCTACATATGGGCTACGGTTTACTAGGGGTTTAATTCACTTAAGGTTTGTTATTCATACCAAATACCATTTCCATCACTTCCATAGTCAGGATTGAGAAGCAAGAAATTAACAATATCCGATATTAGTAATGGAGAGGATAAGTCATCATATTTTTTTATTATATGTGTTGCTTTTCCATTGGAATAATCACAAATAACTCCTCCCTTTTTTACGATGTTAGTCATTACATCCTTTAATATTTCAATAATCTCGCAATTTGATAATTTAGGAAAATCATCTTGTATTCCGGCCTTGGTTCTCCATAGCCAAACTTCATCATCTAATATTTCGTTACTCCTTTTATCAATATAATCGTTTAAATCGCGGTATCCTTTAGCTTTTAACTTTTTATCAATATATATATGTTCTCTAGTATTATGCATAATAAAAATCTCCTAATGTTATATCATTTTTGATGGATTTTAAAATCTCGTGGAAGCCCTTTGACATTGAAATCCAGTGTTTCACCATGTCTTGACGAGTGCCTAATACCAAATTTATCTCCATTTGGTAATCCTGCCCAGTTTGTTGTACTCGAACTTGGTCGTGCCCGTCCGCTGGTCGGTGCTGTGGGTCA
>NZ_KV838054.1:0-232 GCF_001838645.1 Neisseria sp. HMSC70E02
AGAAACGGGCGAAGGTGAGGTGGTAGGATTGGCGAGCAGTCATGATAACACTAGGATGAATTTATGATGAACGCCTGAAATATACCATAACCATAATGACAAATATATTTGTTAAGATAAATGGCATAAATTCCACCTGAACGGCAAGAAAAATACCATGATGTTAAACTCCCTCCATGTATACACATATATATGTATACAGTTATAATTCAAAGCCGTACTGTATCTTAGA
>NZ_KV838054.1:332-9855 GCF_001838645.1 Neisseria sp. HMSC70E02
GCTTTATTGGCTCGGCAGTTGTCCGCCACATCATCCAAAATACCCAAGATTCCGTCGTCAATCTCGACAAATTAACTTACGCGGGCAATCTCGAATCACTGACCGACGTAGCCGAAAGTCCCCGTTACGCTTTTGAGCAAGTGGACATTTGCGATCGTGCCGAACTTGACCGCGTGTTTGCACAACACCAGCCCGATGCCGTGATGCACTTGGCAGCAGAAAGCCATGTTGACCGCTCTATCGATTCAGCAGGCGAGTTTATCCAAACCAACATCGTCGGCACGTTCAACCTGCTGGAAGCTGCGCGTGCCTATTGGCAGCAAATATCGCCTGAAAAACGCGAAGCTTTCCGTTTCCACCATATTTCCACCGATGAAGTCTATG
This sequence comes from Neisseria sp. HMSC70E02, assembly GCF_001838645.1. Classification (NCBI taxonomy): domain Bacteria; kingdom Pseudomonadati; phylum Pseudomonadota; class Betaproteobacteria; order Neisseriales; family Neisseriaceae; genus Neisseria; species Neisseria sp. HMSC70E02. The sequence continues at coordinate 717 of NZ_KV838054.1, forward strand.
GCGACTTGCACGGTACGGACGATTTATTTACCGAAACTACGCCCTACTCCCCGTCCAGCCCCTATTCCGCTTCCAAGGCGTCCAGCGACCATCTCGTGCGTGCATGGCTGCGCACTTACGGCCTGCCGACCATCGTAACCAACTGTTCGAACAACTACGGTCCGTACCACTTCCCTGAAAAACTCATTCCATTGATGATTCTGAACGCGCTCGACGGCAAGCCCCTGCCCGTGTACGGCGACGGGATGCAAATCCGCGACTGGCTGTTTGTCGAAGACCACGCCCGTGCGCTGTATCAGGTTGTTACCGAAGGCGTTGTTGGCGAAACCTACAATATCGGCGGGCACAATGAAAAAGCCAATATCGAAGTGGTCAAAACCATCTGCGCACTGCTGGAAGAACTCGTTCCCGAAAAACCAGCCGGTGTGGCGCGCTACGAAGATTTGATTACCTTCGTGCAAGACCGCCCCGGCCATGACGTACGCTACGCCATCGACGCCGCCAAAATCGGCAGGGAACTGGGCTGGAAACCGCAGGAAACGTTCGAATCCGGCATCCGCAAAACGGTGCAATGGTATTTGGACAACAAAACCTGGTGGCAAAATGTATTGAACGGCAGCTACCGTTTGGAACGTCTGGGCAAGCTGTAAACCATACCTGCCCTACATTGCAAACAACAGGCATCATCAAAAAAGGTATTTCCATGCATTCTCTGTCCCGCATAGTCTTATCGGCAACTTTGACCTCAGCCTTGTTCGTCTCTATGCCGGTTCTGGCAAAAGAAACGCGACATCATGCCACACAAACGACTGTTAAAAAGATGACAAAAGCCGATGGCAGCACTATTGAGCGGGCAGTTGTCATCATTGAAGACGACACTATGCGCGGCATTGGCGCCGAAAACCGCTGGATTGCAGAAAATATGCCGGGATACCGCAAAGTCGGACAAGCCCTGTTGCAGCAAAACGGCGGCGTCTATGACCGTATTGATGTGCAAAATGAAGCAGGCGACATCCGTTCCGTTTACTTCGATATCAAAAGCTTCTTCGGCATGGTAAATGGCAAGCCCCTTTAAAACCGAAGGTCGTCTGAAAACATTAGCCATGCACAAACTATGTTTTCAGACGACCTTAAAATCCATTTCACACATTTTGCTGATTTCAACAATCAGACCAACAAAGGACCCCCATGAAAGGCATCATCCTTGCCGGCGGCAGCGGCACGCGCCTCTACCCCATCACGCGCGGCGTATCCAAACAGCTCCTGCCCGTGTACGACAAACCCATGATCTACTATCCCCTGTCCGTATTAATGCTGGCAGGAATACGCGAAATCTTGGTCATTACCACCCCCGAAGACAATCCCTCTTTCAGACGACTACTCGGCGACGGCAGCGATTTCGGCATCTCCATCAGCTACGCCGAACAACCCAGCCCCGACGGCTTGGCGCAAGCATTCATCATCGGCGAAGAGTTTATCGGCAACGACAACGTCTGCTTGGTCTTGGGCGACAATATTTTCTACGGCCAATCGTTTACCCAAACCCTGAAACAAGCTGCCTCCAAAAAACACGGCGCCACCGTGTTCGGCTACCAAGTCAAAGACCCCGAACGTTTCGGCGTCGTCGAATTTGACGAAAACTTCAATGCCTTATCCATCGAAGAAAAACCGAAACAGCCCAAATCCGACTGGGCGGTAACAGGCTTATATTTCTACGACAACCGCGTCGTAGAATTTGCCAAACAAGTCAAACCGTCCGCGCGCGGCGAACTCGAAATCAGCACGCTCAACCAAATGTATCTTGACGACGGTTCATTATCCGTACAGCTTTTGGGGCGCGGCTTTGCATGGTTGGACACCGGTACGCACGAAAGCCTGCACGAAGCCGCCTCATTCGTCCAAACCGTGCAAAACATCCAAGACCTGCAAGTCGCCTGTCTCGAAGAAATCGCTTGGCGTAACGGCTGGCTTTCAGACGAGCGTTTGGAAGAACTCGCCCGCCCGATGGCAAAAAACCAATACGGTCAATATCTCTTACGCTTGTTGGCGAGCATAAACCGCTAAGCTCAAACCTATTGTATTCATAGCATCAAGCGTAGTTTTTCTTGATTCGTTCAAGTGGAATTGAAAATATGAAAATCATTGATACCACCATCCCCGAAGTCAAACTTTTAGAACCGCAAGTCTTCGGCGACGCGCGCGGCTTCTTCATGGAAACCTTCCGCGACGAATGGTTTAAGGCCAACGTCTGCGACCGCACCTTCGTGCAGGAAAACCATTCCAAATCAGGCAAAGGCGTATTGCGCGGTCTGCATTACCAAACCGAAAACACGCAAGGCAAACTCGTCCGCGTTGTTGTCGGCGAAGTATTTGACGTTGCCGTCGATATGCGTAAGGACTCGCCGACTTTCGGCAAATGGGCGGGCGAAATCCTGTCGGCTGAAAACAAACGCCAGCTTTGGGTACCCGAAGGTTTCGCACACGGCTTTTACGTTTTGAGCGATGAAGCCGAATTCGTTTACAAATGCACGGACTATTACAACCCGAAAGCCGAACATTCGCTGATTTGGAACGACCCGACCGTCGGCATCGAATGGCCGCTGCAAGGCGAACCCAACCTGTCGCCCAAAGACTTGGCAGGTAAAATCTTGGCAGAAGCCGCAACCTTTTAAGGTCGTCTGAAAACGATTGCAGGCGGTTATCCCATTTGCCCTTATGCGGCAGAATCAGGATAATGCGCCTGCATCGATTATTTTCAAACCCAAACGGCAAACACCATGAATTTTTACGATTTACTGATTTCTCCGTTCGCAGAGTTCGATTTCATGCGTTATGCGCTGGCATCGATATTCTGTCTGGCACTCAGTGCCGCACCTGTCGGCGTTTTCCTCGTGATGCGCCGTATGAGCCTGGTCGGAGACGCATTAAGTCATGCCGTTTTGCCCGGCGCCGCGATAGGTTATATTTTCGCCGGTTTGAGCCTGCCGGCAATGAGCATAGGCGGCTTTGTTGCCGGCATGCTGATGGCTCTTTTGGCAGGATTGGTCAGCCGTTTCACCACTTTGAAAGAGGATGCCAACTTTGCCGCATTTTATTTGAGCAGTCTGGCAATCGGCGTCATCTTGGTCAGCAAACAAAAGGACGGCAGCGTAGATTTACTGCATTTGCTGTTCGGTTCCGTCTTGGCAGTGGACATCCCTGCATTACAACTGATTGCCATCGCCGCCAGCATAACGATCACCGCTTTGGCAATCATCTACCGCCCCTTAGTCTTGGAAAGCATAGACCCTCTGTTCCTAAAAGCCGTCGGCGGGAAAGGCGGCTTTTGGCATGTTGTGTTTCTGGTGTTGGTGGTTATGAACTTGGTTGCCGGCTTTCAAGCACTCGGCACGCTGATGTCGGTCGGACTGATGATGTTGCCCGCCATTACCGCCCGCTTGTGGGCAAAAAATATGGGAATGTTGATTTTATTGTCAGTCTTGCTGGCACTCTTCTGCGGCTTTGCGGGCCTGCTGTTTTCGTATCACGTTGAAATACCGTCGGGTCCCGCCATTATTTTGTGTTGCGGCGTCTTATACACCCTGTCCGTCATCTTCGGCAGCGAAGGCGGCATAGTGACCAAATGGATACGCGGCAAAAAACACCGCACCGCTTGACGGCAAACCATACTCCCAAAACCAATCAAACCGTCAATCCATTGTTCCTGACCCGGTTTCATTGCCCAACTGAAACAAAAGGTCGTCTGAAAACCATCTCTTTGGTTTTCAGACGACCTTTTGTCATGAATCACACTCCACCGCCCTTATCCTCCGCTTACGGTAGAAAATTCGATTATTCCCGTCCCAGCCTTGAATTTCATGTAAAAAATAGTAATAATAAGCCCTTTTCCAGCAGACCATACTGCCCGACCAACCCCCCTCAAGAAAGCACGAAACATGGCGTTAATCGTACATAAATACGGCGGCACATCAGTAGGCTCGCCCGAACGCATTAAAAACGTAGCCAAACGTGTCGCCAAAGCCCGCGCCGAAGGACACGACATCGTTGTCGTCGTATCCGCCATGAGCGGCGAAACCAACCGCCTGGTTGCGCTAGCGCACGAAATGCAGGAGCATCCCGATCCGCGCGAGCTGGACGTAGTCTTGTCCACCGGCGAGCAAGTGACCATCGGCCTTTTGGCAATGGCATTGAAAGACATCGGCGTGGATGCCAAAAGCTACACCGGCTGGCAGGTCGCCCTCAAAACCGATACTTCCCACACCAAAGCCCGCATCGAAAGCATCGATGACGAAAAAATGCGCACCGACCTCGCCGAGGGCAAAGTCGTCATCGTCGCCGGCTTCCAAGGCATCAGCAGCGAAGGCGATATTTCCACACTCGGACGCGGCGGTTCCGACACCTCCGCCGTTGCGCTCGCCGCAGCCCTCAAAGCGGACGAATGCCAAATCTATACCGACGTAGACGGCGTTTACACCACCGACCCCCGCGTCGTACCTGAAGCGCGCCGCATGGATACGGTTACATTTGAAGAAATGATCGAACTGGCAAGCCTCGGTTCGAAAGTTTTGCAAATCCGTTCAGTAGAATTCGCCGGAAAATACAAAGTGCGCCTGCGCGTACTGAGCAGCCTGCAAGACGGCGGCAACGGCACCTTAATTACCTTTGAAGAGGACGACAACATGGAAAGAGCTGCCGTAACCGGTATCGCATTCGATAAAAACCAAGCCCGCATCAACGTGCGCGGCGTACCCGACAAACCCGGCGTCGCCTATCAGATTTTAGGCGCGGTTGCCGATGCCAATATCGAAGTCGACATGATCATCCAAAATGTCGGCAGCGAAGGCACTACCGATTTCTCCTTCACTGTACCGCGCGGCGAGTACAAACAAACCATCGAAATCCTGACCAAACTGCAAGACAGCATCGGCGCAGCCGCCATCGACGGCGACGACACCGTGTGCAAAGTCTCCGCAGTCGGCTTGGGCATGCGTTCGCACGTCGGCGTTGCCGCCAAAATCTTCCGCACCCTCGCTGAAGAAGGCATCAACATCCAAATGATTTCCACCTCAGAAATCAAAGTTTCCGTCTTGATTGACGAGAAATACATGGAACTCGCCACCCGCGTCCTGCATAAAGCGTTTGATTTGGGTTAATCGGGTTATATGCTTGGAAGGTCGTCTGAAATTTTATTTTCAGACGACCTTTTTTATGAGAAAACCGTAGGTTGGAATCTATATCCGATAATATTTTCTTAGCTGTTTCTAAAGCATTTCTTCTTTAAATTTTTATATCTATGTCCGGCAGTCAGGTTTGCTCCAAGGTCGTCTGAAAATAAGAAACCTTTTTTACCACCGTCGGACTAACAAATTATCAACACAATATTTAAGGAGCTTTATGACTGCTTTCATCCGTTTCGTTTCAGTGTTGCTGACCGCATCCGCATTGACTGTCAGCATAAGTGCCGCTGCCAAACCTGTTGCAGGAAAACGCGTCGCGGTGCAGTCTTCCAAAGGCAAGGTCATGCTGCCCGCCGATTATGCCAAAATGATCAACGACTTTCCCGAGCCTGATCCGAAACTGCTGGAGCCGATCCCTATTTCAAATGTGAAATCGCCATACGGACGGGCGGATTTGGTTAAATTTTTCGAAATCGTTTTACAGTCTCATTCGGAATTGATGACGGCACAAGATGAATTTAACCGAGCCGGAGAAAATTCGACACATTCTCCAGAATTTTTTGAAGCTGCAAAAAAGCTGGATGATGAGTGGAAAAAAGTTACCGGAAGATTTTTGGATGCTGATTTCCGCGATCCTGAAATTAAAGCAGTGGTTAACCGGAGGATCGAAATCAACATATTGGCAAATAAGGTTTTGGAATATTTGATAAAACATCAAAAAACCTTGATGGCTGAAGGAGAAAGAGACCCTGAAATAAACCGATTGGATGTAATGGCTTTTCTAGAAAAACGAAATAAAGCTCAAGAAGGAGTTAAGAAAAGCAATGCAGAAATATTGAAAGCCGTCCGTGCATTAAAGAAAAAATACTCCCTATAATCCCCCCAAAGGTCGTCTGAAAACGCTACCGAAGCCGTTTCAGACGACCTTTTTGCAAACTGATTGATAACATATTAAAACCATATCCCAAGCCTGCCGAAATATGCCATAATAGCCACGCAGCGCGCTTTTGCGCCGCATTCGAAAAGAAAAACCTAACCTACAAGAGAATATCCCATGACTAGCAAAGCCACCATTATCTACACCCATACCGACGAAGCCCCCGCGCTGGCGACCCAATCCCTGCTGCCGATTGTGCAGGCGTTTACCCGCCATGCCGGTATCGAAGTCAAAACCAGCGATATTTCCCTGTCCGGCCGCATTCTGGCGGCGTTCCCCGAATATCTGACCGAAGCGCAGCGCGTACCCGACGCGCTTGCCGAGTTGGGCGAACTGGTGAAACAGCCCGACGCCAACGTGATCAAACTGCCGAACATCAGCGCGTCCGTACCGCAACTGACCGCCGCGATTAAAGAATTGCAGGCAAAAGGCTTTGCCGTCCCCGACTATCCCGCCAATCCGCAAACCGACGAAGAAAAAGCCGTGCGCGAACGTTACGACCGCATCAAAGGCAGCGCGGTCAACCCCGTTTTGCGCGAAGGCAACTCCGACCGCCGCGCGCCCAAAGCAGTGAAAAACTTTGCGAAAAAAAATCCGCACAGCATGGGCGCATGGACCAAAGACTCCAAAACCCACGTTGCCACCATGCAAAGCGGCGACTTTTTCCATAACGAACAATCCGTTACCGTACCCGATGCGACTTCCGTATCCATCGTGTTCACCGACAAACAAGGCAACAAAAAAGAGCTGCGCGAGCCCGTCGCCCTGAAAGCCGGAGAAATTATCGACGCGACCGTGATGAGCAAAAAAGCCCTGATCGTCTTCCTTGCCGAGCAAGTAAAAGACGCGAAGGCAAAAGGCGTCTTGTTCTCGCTGCACATGAAAGCCACCATGATGAAAGTGTCCGACCCGATTATCTTCGGACACGCCGTCAAAGTGTTCTTCGCGCCCGTCTTTGAAAAATTCGGCGACAAACTGGCTGCCGCCGGCGTCAACGTCAACAACGGCTTCGGCAACCTGCTTGCCAATCTGGACAAACTGGATGCGGATACCCGCGCCGCCGTCGAAGCCGAAATCGCCGCCGTTTACGCCGCCAACCCCGATTTGGCGATGGTCGATTCCGACAAAGGCATCACCAACCTGCACGTTCCCAGCGACGTCATCGTCGATGCTTCCATGCCCGCGATGATCCGCAACTCCGGCCGCATGTGGGACAAAGACGGCAAAGCGCAAGACACCAAAGCCGTGATTCCCGACAGCAGCTACGCAGGCGTTTATCAAGCAACCATCGACTTCTGCCGCGAACACGGCGCGTTCGATCCGACAACCATGGGTACCGTTCCCAACGTCGGTCTGATGGCTCAGGCGGCCGAAGAATACGGTTCGCACAATAAAACCTTCGAAATCGAAGCTGACGGTCAAGTTCAAGTCATTGATGCAGCGGGAAAAGTCCTGATGCAGCACGACGTTGAAGCAGGCGACATCTGGCGTATGTGCCAAACCAAAGACGCGCCCGTCAAAGACTGGGTACAACTCGCCGTCAACCGCGCCCGCCTGAGCAACACGCCCGCCGTGTTCTGGCTCGACGAAAACCGTCCGCACGATAAAAGCCTGCTCGCCAAGGTTAAAGCCTACCTTGCCGAACTGGATACCGACGGCCTCGACATCCGCGTCCTCGCCCCCGAAGAAGCCGCCAAGTTCAGCTTGGGTCGTCTGAAAAACGGCGAAGACACCATTTCCGTAACCGGCAACGTCCTGCGCGATTATCTGACCGACCTGTTCCCGATTTTGGAACTCGGCACCAGCGCGAAAATGCTGTCCATCGTTCCTTTGATGAACGGCGGCGGTATGTTTGAAACCGGCGCGGGCGGCTCCGCACCGAAACACGTCCAACAGTTCCTCGAAGAAAACCACCTGCGTTGGGACTCGCTGGGCGAATTCCTCGCGCTCGCCGTATCGTTTGAACATCTGGCGCAAAAAACCGGTAATGCCAAAGCCCAAGTCCTCGCCGACACGCTGGATGCAGCCACCGAAAAACTGCTGTTGAACGACAAATCGCCCAAACGCAAAGCAGGCGAACTCGACAACCGCGGCAGCCATTTCTACCTCACCCTCTATTGGGCGCAAGAACTGGCGGCGCAGGATAAAGACGCGGAATTGAAAGCGGCATTTGCGCCGTTGGCCAAATCGTTGGCGGAAAACGAAGCCAAAATCGTTGCCGAGCTTTCCGCCGCACAAGGCAAAGCAGCCGACATCGGCGGCTACTACGCCCCCGACACCGCAAAAGCCGCCCAGGCCATGCGCCCGAGCGAAACGTTCAATCAGGCATTGGCAAAGCTGTAAAAGCATTACGGTAAAGTTGTAAACATGAAAGGTCGTCTGAAAACCTGTATTTAAAGGTTTTCAGACGACCTTTTTAATTAACTTTAAACCAGTACGGCGTTGCCTCGCCTTAGCTCAAAGAGAACGATTCTCTAAGGTGCTGAAGCACCAAGTGAATCGGTTCCGTACTATCTGTACTGTCTACGGCTTCATCGCCTTGTCCTGATTTAAATTTAATCCACTATAATCCGGCGCATTTGAAACAGTACAAAAAACTAAAGACCGTCCGAAAAACGGGCGGTCTTAGATATTGTGAGGAATTTCGGCATTATTCCTTAGCGTGCTTTCGGTGTAGTCGGTGCAACTGGTTTTCCAGTGAACGAAGCACGTTTTGCGGCTTGAAAGATAGCCAATCGTCTACGATGTTGCATCATTATTTCCTTTCTTTTTCTATTATTTGGATTATTCCCGGTTCTATAAACCGGATGCCCTATCTATACCATTTATTTTTTCAAATAAAATATAGTACAGTTATTGTGAGATGCTATGGAGGACATCATAAATGCTTTATCCGTTGATGAACAGAGGATTTTTGTAAATTTATGATTTTATTCTTTAATCGGAAAATAAAAACGGACTGACCTGATTTGCCACAGCCAGTCCGCCTTTATATAGTAGATTAACTTTAAACCAGTACGGCGTT
>NZ_KV838054.1:9955-38077 GCF_001838645.1 Neisseria sp. HMSC70E02
GTCCTGATTTAAAGTTAATCCACTATATTATTCCGTCAATAAATTTAATGCTTCCCGATATTTATCAACTGTTTTCTGAATAACATCGCTAGGGACGTCCGGTGCCGGAGCTTTTTTGTTCCAACCGCTTTGCTCCAACCAATCCCGAACAAATTGCTTGTCAAAAGACGGCGGATTAGTGCCGACTTGATATTGGTCAGCCGGCCAAAAGCGGCTGGAATCGGGCGTCAGTACTTCATCCATCAGGGTTAATGTACCGTTTTCATCCAGCCCGAATTCAAATTTGGTATCGCATATGATGATACCGCGTGATTTTGCATATTCTGCGGCTTCCGTATAAAGCTGAATGGCTTTAGCGCGCACTTCAGCCGCCAACTCTTTACCGATAATGCGTTCGCATTCTTCAAAACTGATGTTTTCATCATGATCACCGACGGCAGCCTTGGTGGACGGGGTAAAAATCACTTCCGGAAGCTGCTGCGCTTCTTTCATCCCTTCGGGAAGTTTGATGCCGCAGACAGAACCGTTTTTTTGGTAATCTTTCCACCCGCTACCTGCCAAATAACCGCGCACAATCGCCTCTACTTTGACAGGAGTCAGTTTCTTGGCAACAACCGCGCGTTTCTCGATGGCTTTGGCTTCATGTTCAGGCAACACGTCATAAACCGTATCGCCGGTAAAATGATTGGGCATGATATGCGCCAGTTTTTGAAACCAGAAATTGGAAATCTGCGTCAGAATTTCTCCTTTACCCGGAATCGGATTGTCTAAAATCACGTCAAATGCAGACAATCGGTCGGATGCGACCATCAACATGCGTTTGCTGTCGATTTCGTATAAATCGCGTACTTTTCCGGAGTAAATCTTTTTCAAGCTGATTTCGGACATTTCAGGTTTCTCCCTTCGCTGACTCGGTTTAAACAGGATTCCGTTATTTTATCCGAATTTGGATTTTTGGGTCAGATTGTTTACAAAATAGGTCGTCTGAAAACGTTTTGCACGGATGCAGACGCTTTCAGACGACCTTATCAATCCTAAGTATAGCTAATCAAAGATTAGATGCTAGGAACTTGGGTTTGTTGTTGGATGCTATTTACAGCTGACAGAGAGTAGTAATCGCCATGACCGGTTACTTCGTAAGTGCTGCCATCGGCAAACTTGAAGTTTTCGATCTTATGGTTGTTACCAGAGAACCAGTCGTCAATGGTAACAGTGTCACCGCCGCCGACAGATACGGTCAGGCTGTTGCCTGTTTTGCTCAACAACACGTCGGAAGCAGAAATACCTTTGCCGAATTGCAGGGTATCGTTACCGCTTTCGTCTTGGATGGTGTCGCGACCGTAACCTTTATCGAAGAAGTAGGTATCGTCGCCGGTACCGCCGATCAGGACATCGTTGCCGATGCCGCCGTCGAGGTAGTCGTTACCGTCTTTACCCACCAGGCAGTCATCGCCTGCCAAGCCGTACAGGTGGTTGTTGCCGGAGTTGCCGTTGATGTCGTTGTTCAGAGCGTTACCGGTACCGTTGATGTTGCCGGAACCTTGCAAGAACAGGTGTTCAACGTTGTCAGTCAGGGTGTAGTCGATTACGCTGCGAACGGTATCGATACCGCCATTAGCATTACCGTATTCGATAACTTGGTCACCTTTGTGGTCAACAAAGTAAACGTCGTTACCGTCGCCACCGCGCATGATGTCAGCGTCAGCACCACCGTTCAGGTAGTCATTGCCGTCACCGCCTTGCAGGTAGTCTTTACCACCTTGACCGTACAGGGAGTCACCGTTGTTGTCACCTTGCAGAGTGTCGTTACCGTCACCACCGTAAATCACGTCAGCACCGTCGCCACCGTAGATAACGTCATCACCGCCTGTACCGTAAATGGTATCTTTCTTATCAGTACCTACGGTTTTGGTCAGACCGTCTTTATCTTTGGTTGAACCATCGACATGGATGATGTTACCTGGATTTTTGTCGTCATGGCCGTAAGTATTTTGTTGGTTTTGATCGTCAACGCAATCTTTGCAGTCTTTATCGTTGGGTTTAGGCTGCGGTTTTGGTTGTGGTTTAGGTTGCGGTTGCGGCTGCGGTTGGGGTTTAGGCTGCGGCTGAGGTTGTGGCTGCGGCTTAGGTTGGGGTTGTGGGTGGGGTTGAGGTTGTGGTTTTGGCTCAACCGGTGGGCAGTAAGGATCAACATGCTTCGGAGGAACCGGTTTTGGAGCCGGTTTAGGGTAATAAGGTTTACCCGGGTTGCAGTTGAAATCGATGATGATGCATTTGTACGCAGGTTTCGGCGGAGGGCAGTAGGCGCCATGACCGAATTTGCCGTGAGGCATTTTGAAGCCGTGTGAAGAACCGTAGTTATGGAAACCGCCTTTGTAACCGAAACCGCCATGGCTCGGTGGGCAGTAAGGATTGTACGGTTTGACCGGAGGGCAATATGCGTTGAAGTGGCCTTTGGATGAGTAGCCGCCATAATGATAAGTCATAATAAATCACTCCCAGAATATAATTAAGAAGCATAGGCCTTTTGACAAAAATACAGACCAGCCAAACTGCCTACATTGTTATTTTAGTGATATTTCGCAGAAAACTTACATTCTCGTCGCTAACGGTAAAAATTTTGGATAAATGGAAATTTATTTTTCCATGATAATGAACAATATTACATTGGAAACCAACCCTGTTATTTTCATCATGACGCAATATCATGATTATTTTAACCAAATGAAAATACAATACGCCATAAAAATATTATTCATATATTTCAATAGTTTTTTAAGAATTGCTAGTTTTTACTCAATCCCGCTCATTTCTCATTCAATTGAAAATCTCCCTCCCATCCTTACCCATCAAGGTTTTATTGCATTATCATTTATTTTGACATGCGAATATGATTTAAACTTTTTTACACTTCGATTTTCATCTTACAAAACAAACAGATAAATCACCGAACTATATCAATCTTGATTACCGTATAACAATCCGTTGCAAAATGACAAAAGGGTCGTCTGAAAATACGTTTTTCAGACGACCCTTTTGGGTAGCACTCAAATCCATTGGCTGCTAAACCGTGTCAAAATTGCACCCGTTGCGCATTGGAAATTTCACGCTCATTCTCAATACTGAAATTTGCCCTTACATACTGCCCGAAAAGTTTCGCGGTCATACTTTGCGGGAAACGCCTCAACGTAGCGTTATAGGTGCGGACAGCCTGAATATAGTTATTCCTTGCTTGATTAATCCGGTTTTCCGCCTCTTCAAGACGCGTAGTCAGACGCTGATAATCCAAGCTTTCCGCCAAAAGCGGATAATGGTCTGAAATCAGCGTCATTTGTGTCAAAATTCCGCTCAATTCTCCCTGAACCTCCTGAAAACGCTTCAATTTCGCCGGGTTGGCAGCCTCCTCCAAATTCAGATTCATACGGACCGCCCGACTTTGAACGTCAGACAACTTGAACAAAATATCCTCTTCAGGGCCGGCATATGTCTTAACGACATTCGATAAATCGGACACCAATGCCGAACGCTGACCGTATTGCTTCATCACTTCCACCCAAGCATGTTTGATATCCTGTGCTTGAGCATGCATCACATAATAGCTGCGCCCGACAATACCTATTACCAATACTGCCAATACTATCGGCCACCATTTTTTCCACATCAACCACATACTCCGTGAATATACGCAACATTCCATACCGTATTCATTTTTTCAGACGACCCCAATCTGTATAAGAGGTCGTCTGAAAACCATCGAGCAGTATATCTCTAAGCTGTCCCTACCCGGATAAAAATCAAACAAACAAAATTATTTTCAGATAATCGGTATCGTTGCGAAGTTTGCACTATAATATATCAGGCATTGGCAGACTCCCTACCGCATCGGATTTTTATAGTGGATTAACTTTAAACCAGTACGGCGTTACCTCTCCTTAGCTCAAAGAGAACGATTCTCTAAGGTGCTGAAGCACCAAGTGAATCGGTTCCGTACTATCTGTACTGTCTACGGCTTCGTCGCCTTGTCCTGATTTATGTTAATTCCACTATAATTATTCCTCTTGCAAAAATCAGCATGATTTCAGGTTTAAATCCGCTTTCCATCTCTTTCGGAAACAAGCGGGGTCGTCTGAAAATAGAAAATGGGAAGCATCTTCTGCCTTCATTTCTACGCAGGGATGATGCAGTTAAGATGTCCCAGCCTGAATTTGCAAAAGGGTTATTTCACAAAATGGTCTTATTGGTGGATCAAACATCTACCCAACCGTCTTCCAATCTGTTTTGTCTTGAATGTACTGTTTCAGCGTTCCCGAATAATGAATTCGGACGCTTGCCCAAATCGTTCCAATTGCCGTCCTTTTAATCCGGCAATACTTTTTTAAAACTTTCAAACGAGGAGAAACCATATGCGAACCCTGTTAACCGGTTCAAAAGGACAATTGGCGCGTTGCTTTCGTGACCGCCTGCCTGAAAATTGGGAATTGATTGCCACCGATTCGACATCCTTGGATATTACAGATACCGAAGCCGTTCGCAATATGGTTCAAAACTTCCAACCCGACGCCATAGTCAATGCAGCGGCCTTTACCGCAGTCGATAAAGCAGAGGCCCATGTCGGCACCGCATTTGCCGTCAATGCCACCGCCGTCCACAACCTCGCCTCTGCCGCCCGCGCCTGCCAAGCCCGCTTTATCCATATCTCTACGGACTATGTGTTCGACGGCACAAACAAGACCCCATACAAAGAGCAAGACTATACCAACCCGCAAAGCGTGTATGGGCGCACTAAAGTCTCAGGCGAACTGCTCGCTTTGGCAGCCAATCCGGACAGCGTCATCATCCGTACCTCATGGCTATTCAGCGAATACGGCAACAACTTTGTTAAAACCATGATCAGACTAGCAGGAGAACGGGACAACCTCTCCATCGTTCACGACCAAACAGGCAGCCCGACCTACGCCGGCGACCTTGCCCAAGCCATCATTGCATTGCTACAGCAACCCGTCGCCCCACGGGGTATTTATCACTACGGCGGCAATAAATCGGTAACATGGTATGAATTTGCCCAAGCCATTTTCCAAGCGGCGCAACAGCAAGACCCTCATTTTAAAATTCCACAACTGAACGCCATCACGACCGACCAATACCCCCTACCCGCCCCGCGTCCTGCTTACAGCATTATGGACTGCCAAAAAATAGAAAACGAATGCGGCATCAAGGCATCCGATTGGCAAAAAGCGTTAAATGAAATCATTGGCAAGCTGGATAACTGACTAGCACCCTCTGCCATATAAAACAAAAGACCGCAAAAACGAAGCGGTCTTTTGTTTTACTCAGGATATACTGGCAGCAGAACAGAAATGTCGTATCACCATTACCAACTCTTTCTCGTAAGGTCGTCTGAAATTTCAGACGACCTATTTAGTCAATAACGCCCAATTCCTGTAACCCCCGCAACACCCCATCCTCGTCCACGCTCGGACATACAAATTTTGCCACAGCCTTTGCTTCAGCTTCACCATTGCCCATTGCCACTCCAAATCCGACAGTAGTCAACATTTCCAAGTCGTTGAAGCTGTCACCAAATGCCATAACATCCTTCATTTCAATCCCCAGTTTGCCTACGGCATGAGCAATTCCCCTTGCCTTAGAACCTTCAGAACGAAGCATATCCATGGCACATTCATGCCACCGAACCAATTTAAATCCGTTTTGTTGAATTTCATCTTCAATGGCGCGTTCTTGATTGGAGTCTGCAAAGATCAGCATTTGATACACTTTTGCCCGATGAAAATATTCTTTATCCACCAAAAAATCGGGAAAAATATGCGCCAATGCATCTTTAACAAGCGATGAAGGGCTGGAAACCGCAATTTCATTGTTATTCACAAAGGCGTAATCAATATTTTTATTGTCCAACGACGCGCATATTTCCATCATATTCGCAGAATCCATCGGATATTCCTGCAATACTTCCCCGTGAAACGACGTATATTGCCCATTAATAGTTACCAGCATATCGATTCCGCTTTCACGGATCAGCTCCTGCACTTTTTTCGGAATAGCCGCAGGAGGACGACCCGTTGCAATCGCGGTCAATATCCCTTTCTCTTTCAACGCCGCCATTGCTTTATAAACGGAAGGCCTCAGGGTATCGGTATATTTCCGATAGAGGGTGTCATCAATATCAAAGAAGATAATTTTCGGATTTTTCATAAGCAGGCAAACAAAAGTTTCATCATTTCAAAGTTCGGCTATTGTACCGCCACTGCCTGATATATCTAAACATTTATGACCACAAACAACCAGAGTTTTATCTTTTTCGGAGATACAAAAAAGACAAGCCCCTGAAAAATCAGGGGCTTGTCAGAATCTGGCACGCCCACGGGGAATCGAACCCCGGTTACCGCCGTGAAAGGGCGATGTCCTAACCGCTAGACGATGGGCGCAGAAATTTTCTATTGGCGCACCCGGAGCGATTCGAACGCCCGACCCTCTGGTTCGTAGCCAGATACTCTATCCAACTGAGCTACGGGTGCACTGAAAGAAAGATTTGGATTATATTTTCCCATATATGACTTGTCAAGGGTTTTCTTGGATAAACGATGTGCAAAGTGTAGAATACTGCCCTGTTGTGTGAATTTTCAGGAATTTAGGATGTTTCATCTTTCTCGCTGGTTGAGATTATCGGAAGCTTTTACCCGATTGAACCGCCCTGTTGTGGTCGTTGATTTAGAATCTACCGGCGGCAATCTGTATCAAGACAGGGTGACGGAAATTGCCTTTCTGCGCTTTGAAAACGGCCGGGTGGAACATTATGAACAATTGATCAACCCGGGGAAGCCGATTCCTGAATTTGTCGTCCAACTGACCGGCATTACCAATGAAATGGTGGCGCAGGCTCCCGCTTTCGACCAAATTGCTCCCGACATACTGCCTTTACTGCGCGGCTCCTTGATTGTGGCGCACAACAGCCGTTTCGACTACACCTTCCTGCGTCATGAATTTTGTCGTGCAGGTATTGATTTTGCCGCTCCGGCATTGTGTACCGTCCAACTGTCCCGCCGTCTGTACCCTCAATTTTATAAACACAATCTTGACAGTATTATCAGCAGGATGGGAATCCAAACGGACGATCGTCACCGTGCATTGGCCGATGTTTTGGCGCTTGCCGATTATTTGGAACACAGCCTGAAAGAGAAAACCTCCGATGAATGGGACAATCATTGCCGTACGTTGATGAATCCGAAAATGCTGCCGACGCAGCTATCCGATTCTTTGACGGCAAAACTCTATTCATTACCCGATACGGTAGGCGTACTTGTCTGGTTTGACCATTCAGGAAAAGTGCTGTCCGTCGAAGCCTATGAAAAAACGTATAGCGAAATCGCCGCCCTACTCCACAGCAAAGAAGGCTTGCACTATGTTCAAAATGCCGCAGATGTGAAATTCATCCCCGCAGTAGGGAGCCTGCATGCCTTGTGGTTGAAAGCTCAGGTTATGCAGGAATATCAAGGGGAGTTATCTGCACCATTTCCCCTCAAGCAATTGAATCCCAAAACATTTATGACTGTTAAGTTCATACCCGACGAACATGGCATACTGAAGGCACGAATTGTGCCGCTAGACAACGGCAGCAGCACCACCCGCCCTTACGGTTTGTTTATCCACAAAAAAGCGGCAAAACGCGCATTGAACATCTGGGCGCAAGAACACCATTTCTGTCCCGATGCCTTAAACATTTTGCCGGTCAGTCACGCAAAGGGAGCGTTATGCCCCGTGCAGGCTGTCGGCAAGTGCAATGGGACATGCCATAAAGGTGACGGAATCGAAGAACAAAATACCCGAATTCATGCCATGGCATCCAAGCTGCCTGTTGCTGACTGGGGGAAAGTGCATGAAGTGGAAATCACGGAAACAGACGAATTATCAGGCCGCAGCGTCATCATGCGCTGCGCCGGAGGCGCTTTGGAACTGCCGAACGGACACTGGTATTTCGACAACCTGCTGCCGTCTATATTAAAAATTAAATTCAAACGAGACAGACAAAACATCCGCGTTATCGCTTGAGTAATTGACGTAAGCGGACGAACAAAAAAGAGGTCGTCTGAAAACCAAGTTAGCGTTTTCAGACGACCTTTTTCATTAGTGAGCATTATCCAAATCTACGGCTTATCACAGCTGTTTCAAATACAAAACCTCAATCCGTCATAAGATTTATTGAGCTATCCTTTTGGATACCCGAGAAGGAATGGAGGCTTTCTCCCCGGCTTTCTTTATTTGGGAGAGGTATTTTTTATAAAATATTTTCGCATTCCGTTTATCTTTTGAATCCCAATACGCATCTGCAATATTTAAGTATGCAACAGTTCTGTCTGGGGATGCCTTAATAATCTTATGTAAGAGATATATTGCAGACTGATGATGCTC
The DNA here is from genome assembly GCF_001838645.1 of Neisseria sp. HMSC70E02. Taxonomy (NCBI): domain Bacteria; kingdom Pseudomonadati; phylum Pseudomonadota; class Betaproteobacteria; order Neisseriales; family Neisseriaceae; genus Neisseria; species Neisseria sp. HMSC70E02. The sequence goes on from NZ_KV838054.1 coordinate 18,383, forward strand.
CTGATTATTAAGATAAAATGCAATATTATTATATGTTGCAATATTTTTCTGATTAATCGGGTATCTGCCAAGATACCAATCCATTCTACTTTTATCTATATCAAAACCCGAGTAGTCTTTGACATATTCTTCTAAATCGTCCAATGTATTTTCAAGTGCATAAAAAGTTCTACATTTCTCACCATGCATCTTTAAAACAGTCTGTCTATCATAATCTTTTATGGGTTTATGGATATTTTTTCTGCACTCTAAAGATTTAACGTCAAAATCTTCCTTATACAGACTAATCGTTTTCAATTTATCTAAAATTAATAACTTCCCATTCCTTTTTATGTAATATTCTTCATAAAATCTCCCACCAAAATCATCAACCCTAACGACAATAAAATCGCCCTCCTCATAAGACGTAATATTTTCCTTCTTTACGTCACTAAAAAAATTATTTATTTCAATCGATTGCTTTTTATCTCCAATTGGTTCGTAACTATTGGCGCTTACTGACACAGGAAACAGCATTATTAATAAATACAAACCGATTTTTTTCATTTTCTTTTTACTCTTTTTTAAATCTAAAAAATACAGCCATAAAGACAAACAAAGAAGATTGATGATTTTTACTGCAACTGAACAGCCCAAACCTCAGGGAAAAGGCGGAACAGACAAATCAAATTGCTTCAGTAAACCGACGGTTTCATAAACAGGCAGTCCCATCACGCCGGTAAAACTACCCTGCAAATGCTCGACAAACACGCCGCCCAAGCCTTGGATTCCGTATGCACCGGCTTTATCCATCGGTTCGCCGCTTTGAATGTAGGCAAAGATTTCGTCAGGGGATAAGGTTTTGAAACGCACATCGCTGGTTTGCAAGACGCTGCGCGTTTCGCCTTGCCAATAAACGCATACGGCAGTCAACACTTGATGGGTTTGCCCTGACAACTGCCCAAGCATTGCGGCGGCATGCTCTTGGGTTTCGGGTTTGCCGAGGATATGGTTTTGATAGGCAACTGTAGTATCGGCGGTCAGAATGGGAAATTCGGGCGGCGTATCATGTTGTGAAAACCATTGGGCGACGGCAGCAGCGTTCTTTTCGTTCGCCATACGCTGAACATAATCGGCGGCATTTTCGTCAGGAAATGGCGTTTCATCGATATCGGCGGGAATGCGCCGAATTTGGTAGCCTAAGTTTTCAAGGATTTCGCGGCGGCGCGGGCTGCCGGAGGCGAGATAAAGTGTCTTCATAGTAGGGATGGTGTTCAGATATTTGGGATACGGATTTTGGGGATTTAATCGATAAAGCGGATAGGTATACAGAAAGGTCGTCTGAAATTTTTCAGACGACCTTTCTAATCGTTAATCGTGTTGATCCAATTGATAAATTTGGGCAACGGCATCGACCAGATTGCTGTTTTCCGAGCCTGCCTTATTGAGGGTTTGAGTGGGAGAGTGGAGGAGTTTGTTGGTCAATTGGATGGAGAGCCGCTCCAATACCTCTTCCGCCGATGCACCTTTGGCAAGCTGTTTCATCGCATTTTCCAAAACCTGCCTGCGGGCGCGTTCGCCTTCGTCACGCAGGGCGCGGATAAGGGGGACGCTTTGGCGGCTTTGTTGTTGGCGGACAAACTCACCGACCTTTTTCTCCACCATAGCTTCGGCTTCGGCAGCCGCTTTTTGGCGGGCCTCCTTGCCGTTTTGGACGATGCCCATCATGTCGTCAACAGTGTAGAGATAAGCGTCGCCCAGCTCCCCTACTTCGGCTTCGATATCGCGCGGAACGGCAAGGTCGAGCAGAAACATGGGCATATTGAGACGCAGGCGCAATGCGCGTTCCACCATGCCTTTGCCGACCAACGGGAGCTGGCTGGCGGTAGAGGAAACGACGACATCGTATTCGTGCAAAATGTCGGGCAACTCTGTCAGCAGGCAAGGCTCGGCATTCAGTCCGAGCTTGTCGCACAACTCTTGGGCGCGCGGCAGGGTACGGTTGGCAACGGTAATGAGTTTGGGATTTTTGGCGGCGAAATAGGTGGCGACCAATTCAATCATTTCGCCCGCGCCGATAAATAGAACGTTCAGATCGCCGATATCGGGAAAAATCTGTTCGGCAAGTTTGACAGATGCGGAAGCCATCGAAACGGAATTCTCGCCGACGGCAGTGTCGGTACGCACTTCTTTGGCAACGGCAAACGTTTTTTGAAACAATGCGTTGAGGTTGGTATTGATGCTTTCTTGTTCTTGGGCGACACGCACGGCATCTTTAATCTGTCCCAAAATCTGCGGCTCGCCCAATACCATAGAATCCAATCCGCAGGCGACGCGGAAAGCGTGGCGGATGGTTTCGTTGTTGTCCAAGGTATAAAGATAGGGGCGGATTTCTTCGGCGGGCAGGTTGTGGTATTGCGCCAGCCATTCGATGATTTGCTCGGTTTCGCCGACGCAGTAAAGCTCGGTGCGGTTGCAGGTCGATAGAATTACTGCCTCCTTCGCTGCTTTGCTTCGAGCAAGGTTGCGGACGGCTTCGGGCAGGCTTGCTGCGGTGAATGCCAGCTTCTCGCGTATACTCAAAGGCGCAGTTTGGTGGTTGAGTCCGACGGCGGTAAGTTGCATGGGATAAGGGGGAGAGATGGTATGTGTCGGCGGGTATTATAGCTTAACTTGACTTTGAAATGAATGTGTTGGCTTCCAAACAAACAGTGCGATTGGCAAAATTTAGATTACCCGGGGTCGTCTGAAAACATCAGATTCATATAACGAAATCATCTTTAAATCGAACAAACCATTCTTTCCCATTTTCAGACGACCTGATTAAAGTAGCTCCAAACTGAGAATAAGGAGCACCCTATGACTACCACCGCCGACCCGCGCGCCAAGCTGCCCGACACCCCGCTTTCCGGCAACGAAGCCCTGAAAGACCGCAGCGACTATCTGCACGGTACCATCAAAGACGATTTGACCGACGACTTTACCGGCGGCTTTACCGCCGACAATTTCCAGCTCATCCGTTTCCACGGCATGTACGAGCAGGATAACCGCGACATCCGCGCCGAGCGCACCGACCAAAAACTCGAACCCTTAAAAAACATGATGTTGCGCTGCCGCTTGCCCGGCGGCATCATCACGCCGGCGCAGTGGCTGGGCATAGACGAATTTGCCGGCGACCACACCATTTACGGCTCCATCCGCCTGACCAACCGCCAAACCTTCCAATACCACGGCATTTTAAAAACCGATTTGAAACTGGCGCACCAGTCCCTGCACAAACTCGGCCTCGATTCCATCGCCACCGCCAGCGACGTCAACCGCAACGTACTCTGCACCAGCAACCCCGTCCAAAGCCCGCTGCACCAAGAAGCCTACGAATGGGCGAAACGCATCAGTATGCACCTTCTGCCGCGAACCATGGCTTACGCCGATGTCTGGCTGGACGGCGAAAAAGTGTTCACCACCGAACCGACCGAGCCGCGCAACAAAGAAATCGCCGACGATGTCGAGCCGATTTTGGGCAAAACCTATCTGCCGCGCAAATTCAAAACCGCCGTCGTCATCCCGCCTGATAACGATGTGGACATCCACTCTAACGATTTAGGCTTCGTCGCCATCGAAGAAAACGGCAAGCTTGTCGGCTTCAACGTCCTTGTCGGCGGCGGGCTGTCCAGCGAACACGGCAACACCAAAACTTACCCCAACACCTCCTACGAATTCGGTTTCGTCCCCCTCGAATACACCCTCAACGCCGCCGAAGCCGTCGTCAGCACCCAGCGCGACTGGGGCAACCGCAGCGACCGCAAAGCCGCCCGCACCCGCTACACCCTCCAGCGCGTCGGCGTCGAAGTGTTCAAAGAAGAAGTCGAACGGCGCATGGGCATCAAGTTCGAACCCATCCGCCCCTACGCCTTCACCCATCGCGGCGACCACATCGGCTGGGTTAAAGGCCTCGAAGGCAACTGGCACCTGACCCTGTTTATCGAAAACGGCCGCCTGCTCGACTACCCCGGCAGGCCGTTGAAAACCGGCGTGCGCGAAATCGCCAAAATCCACCCCGGCGACTTCCGCCTGACCGCCAATCAAAACCTCGTCGTCGCCAACGTCCCGCCCGAGCTGAAAGACACCATAGACAAAATCGCCAAAGAACACGGCTTAATCAGCAAATCCATCACCATCCAGCGCGAAAACTCGATGGCGTGCGTTGCCCTGCCGACCTGTCCGCTGGCGATGGCGGAGGCCGAACGCTTCCTGCCATCGTTCTCCGACAAAATCGACGAAATGTTCGCCAAATACGGCTTGGAAGACGAATACATCGTCCTGCGCGTCACCGGCTGCCCCAACGGCTGCGGCCGCGCCATGCTCGCCGAAATCGGCTTAGTCGGCAAAGCCGTCGGCCGCTACAACCTCTACGCAGGCGGCAACCGCGAAGGCACCCGCATCCCGCGCCTCTTTAAAGAAAACATTACCGAACCCGAAATCCTCGAAATCGTCGACGGCTGGGTCGGCAACTGGGCGCAAAACCGCCTCGACGACGAAGGTTTCGGCGACTTTGCCGTCCGTACCGGCATCGTCAAACCCGTCCTCGACCCGCCGCGCGATTTTTGGGCTTGAAAACCTTATAGTGGATTAACTTTAAACCAGTACGGCGTTACCTCTCCTTAGCTCAAAGAGAACGATTCTCTAAGGTGCTGAAGCACCAAGTGAATCGGTTCCGTACTATCTGTACTGTCTACGGCTTCATCGCCTTGTCCTGATTTAGTTAATCCACTATAAGAAACAAAGTTGGACATTAAAAGGTCGTCTGAAAACCCGCAATGCTTGTTTTCAGACGACCTTTTGATTGTTTAAACCAACTTGTTAACTTATTTCGCAGCCTTAAACGCGTCGGTAACCTGTTTGGACGCATTCAGCAATTCTTGCGCGCCGCCCGCCGCCAAATAGGTTTCGGGAACGAGGTAAACCACCTGTCCTTTTTTCCATGCGGTCGTTTCGGCGACCAGCGGATTGTTCAACACGTCTTTCGCCGCCTGTCCTTCCTCGCCGATGGCAGCGCCCCTATCAAGGACAAACAGCCAGTCGGGATTTTTCTCTTTCAGGTATTCGAAGCTGACGGGCTGACCGTGGCTGCCTTCTTTGATGGCTTCGTCAACGGCCGGAACACCGATGTCTTTGTGCAGCCAGCCGCCCAGTCGTGAAGACGGACCGAAGGCGGACAGTTTCCCGCCGTTGACCAGAATCACCAAACCCTTGCCTTTACCTTGCGCGGCAGCTTTTGCGGCTTCAAAAGATGCGTCGATTTCCGCCTTCAGCTTGTCGGCTTCCGCCTGTTTGCCGAAGATTTGCGCCAGCGCGTCGATACGCTCTTTGGCACTGTCTTTGAGGTTGGCGGTATCGGCGGTCATTTCGATGGTCGGCGCAATGGCGTTCAACTTGTCAAACGCTTTGGCTGCGCGGCTGCCGATAATGATGAGCTGCGGCTTGTAGGCGTTGAGCGCCTCGTAATCCGGCTCGAACAGCGTACCGGCAGGTTTTGTCGTTTTGAAATATTCGTCCAAATAAGGCAGCAGGTTTTTGTCGATGGACAGACCGGTTTTCACGCCCAATTTGTTTAAAGTGTCGAGCATACCCAAATCGTAAACGGCGATACGTTCGGGATTTTGCGGCACTTTCGCGTCGCCGCGCGTCGTTTTGACGGTCAAACCCGCGCCTTCGGTTTGGGCTGCGGAAGCGGTTTGGGCGTTTTGATTTGAAGCGGAATCTTTCGGCGAACACGCACCCAAAGCAAGGGCGCAGCATACGGCTAAAGCAGTCAGACGTAACATGGATTCTCCAAGCAGATATAAAACGAAAATATGGAAAAGGCCGTTTGAACAAGAAAATTTAAAGGCTTCCAATCAGAAAGCCGAACGTTCAGACGACCTTTACGGTTTGATGTTACCAAATTAACCAATAACAATTATCGTTTATTTTATTAGATATAAAAGAGGCTGTCCATCGGTCTTTAAATGCGGTTGTCGGCCATCTCTCCGCCATCATTCATCAAACAACCAATCCCAACCTTTTCCCCAATGCCAAAATCGCCCTTCTATTCGATGGGGAGAACACTTTTTCCGCCGCTTCTTCAATGCCGAACCATCCGTAAGCGACGTGTTCGTCAGGCTGCAAAACAATCACCGCATCGCGCGGAATTTCGGCGGAAAAGATGTGTTCGCGGTTTTCGAACACGCCTTTCGGATAGCGGTGCCGCCAGTGGTGGTAGATTTCATAAACTGTGCTGTCGTGCCAGTTGCAGAGCTGCCCGTCCGCAAGGCGGATGCCGGTTTCTTCCCAAACTTCGCGTTTGGCGGTTTCCTCTATGGTTTCGTCCGGTTCGATGCTGCCGGTTACCGACTGCCAAAAACCTGGCGGCGAAGTGCGTTCGATTAAAAGGATATTGCCGTCGGCATCATGCAGGACAACCAACGCGGACACGGGATACTTCAAGGGCTTTGCCATCAATCGTCTCCGCCGGAATCCATCGCAGGATCGGATTTGGTATCGCTGCGCGCCTGCATTCCCGCCTTAATCATGGCGATGCTGCTCGGTGCCTGGCTTTCGTTCAGGATGCGGACTTCGCGCTGCGGATAAGGGAACTCAATGCCGTGTTCGTTAAACTGCCGCCAAATATCCAGAAAAATCGCCGATTGCAGCGCGGCAAAGCCGTTTTCCGGGTCTTTCACCCAATACGTCGCGCGCAAATCGATACCGTTGTCGCCGAAGTTGGTGACTACCGCCAAAGGCGCGGGATTGTTGGAAACACGCGGCTGCGCGGCGGCTGCGCTTTTGATGATGTCCAGCGCCTTAATCAAATCGGAATGATAGGCAACCTGTATATTGAACGCCTGCTGCAATTCGCGGCTGGTATAGGATTCGTTGACCACCATCGAGGTAACGAACGTCTCGTTCGGAATCAGCGCCTCCGTACCGTTGGCATTGCGCAGCACGACGAAACGCGAGGTAATTTTGGTGACATAGCCGGTAAAGTTGTTGACCGTCAGGCGGTCATTCATGCGGATGGAGCGGTCGCCTAAAATGATAAAACCGGAAATATAGTTGCTCGCCACTTTTTGCAGGCCGAAACCGATACCGACACCTAACGCACCGCCGAACACCGACAATACCGTCAAATCAATCCCCACCAGAGGCAGCGCAATCAAGACCGCCAACACCATCATCACCGTTTTGACGACTTTGGACAAAATCATGCTCAGATTGGTATCCAAGCTGCTCTTCTCCAAATGTCCGCCGATAACTCGAGCCAGCCACGACGCACCTATCATCAGGAGGCCGACCCACAAAATCCCGTTCAGAATCGTCAGCAGGCTGAGCCTGCCCGAACCGACCGAGAAACTGATGCCGTCCAGCACCTCCAAAATCTTATCGTCCAAACCCGACAGCCAAAGCACGAACCCTATCCACAAAACCATGGATACCGCCCGCTCCAGCCAGTCGGTCAGTTTGTTTTGCGGCAAAGCGGCATGAACCACCGCCACGCTGACCCGAATCAGAATCATCCAGCGCGCCGCCAAAATCAACAGATGCAGCCATACCGCGCGAAATTCCGTCAGATTGCAGACAAACAAAGCCGCTGCGCCGAAAATCATCATCAACACCGGCCACAAAATCCTTCTGCCGATATGCCGCAAAAGTGCGAAGCTGCCGTGTTCCGAAAAGAAATAACGGTCGTTGAGGCGGTTTGACAGCCAAAACGCCGCCACCATCAGCATCAAGACACCGACCAGCTCTATCCAGCCCGAAACCTGTCCGAAGTTGCGCTCCACCAAGCTCGATGTAAACGCCTGACGCGCAAACAAATCATGCAAAATACTGTCCATCCGCCCTGTTTTTTATTAAAAATCAAAGCTGAGATTATATAGCAGCCATTAAATTCCGCCACATCCATTTACCCCCGAGGTCGTCTGAAAAACATCGCGGCTTCCAATCAAGTATGAACCATTCCGCAGCCCTACCCTCCCTGACACCAAACAAATTCAAAGCCGCTTCAAGCAGATAGCCGAAACCGTCCGGCTTTACCCTTGCCAAAGCCGTGCAAGAAAACTATAATCCCAAACTTCTCGAGTCGGAGTGTGGCGCAGTCTGGTAGCGCACTTGCATGGGGTGCAAGGGGTCGAAGGTTCGAATCCTTTCACTCCGACCAAAAATTCAACAGCCCGGTCATTTTTGACCGGGCTGTTTTTTTGCCTTGACTGTCTCAAATCTTATATCTCAAGCGTTTCAATCAAAAGGTCGTCTGAAAACCCCAAATCAAGGTTTTCAGACGACCTTTTGCCTTATCCGTAAAAGCTTACAGATAGAATTTTTCAACTACTTTCAAATTATCATCCAATTTGTACACCAGAGGCTGACCGGTCGGGATTTCCAAGCCCATGATGTCTTCGTCGGAAATGCCTTCGATGTGTTTGGCCAATGCGCGCAGGGAGTTGCCGTGTGCGGCGACCAGGACGCGTTTGCCGCTCAGAAGCGCGGGGGCGATTTGGTCTTCCCAGAACGGCAGTACGCGCTCCAAAGTAACTTTCAGGTTTTCGCCGTCGGGGATAACATCGGCGGGCAGGTTGGCATAGCGGCGGTCGTTGTGCGCGGAGAACGGGTCTTTCGGATCGAGCAGCGGCGGCAGGGTGTCGTAGCTGCGGCGCCAGATGTGGACTTGCTCGTCACCGTATTTTTCGGCGGTTTGTTTTTTATCCAAACCTTGCAGTTGGCCGTAGTGGCGTTCGTTCAGCCTCCAGCTTTTGATTTGCGGCACGAACAGTTGGTCGGATTCTTCCAAAACGATGTTGCAGGTTTTAATCGCGCGGGTCAGGACAGAAGTGAAGGCGATGTCGAACTCGTAGCCTTTTTCCTTCAGTTTTTTACCGGCGGCGGCGGCTTCGGCAAGCCCCTGCTCGCTCAGTTTCACATCGCGCCAGCCTGTAAACAGGTTTTTCGCGTTCCATTCGCTTTGTCCGTGGCGGATAAATACCAATTCCATGTCGTATGCTCCAATTTGAGGTCGGTAGAAGGGGCTATTTATAACATATTTCGGCTGCTTCTGCAGTCGGGGCGGGGCGATGCTTGTTCTTTATCAAGACTTGCGGCGTATTGTTTTATAGTGGATTAACTTTAAACCAGTACGGCGTTACCTCTCCTTACCGTACTACCTGTACTGTCTGCGGCTTCGTCGCCTTATCCTGATTTAAAGTTAATCCACTATACCGTCCATTCCCCCTACCCTTGCAATCGTAATGCCTCCAAACAAATTAAAGGTCGTCTGAAAACCCTGTTTCAAGTTTTCAGACGACCTTTTTCAACCTACCATCAAGTCATTAGGGTTCGACGGGGATGATGCCGATTTTTGCCTGCCATTTGCGTGGAGCGGTGGCGTGGATGGACTCGCCTTTACTGTCCACGGCGACGGTTACGGGCATGTCTTTGACTTCAAACTCGTAAACCGCTTCCATGCCCAATTCGGGGAACGCCAAGACTTTGGAGGATTTGATGGCTTTTGCCACGAGGTATGCCGCGCCGCCGACTGCCATGAGGTATACGGCTTTGTTGTCGGCGATGGCTTCGCAGGTGGCTGCACCGCGCTCGGATTTGCCGATCATGCCCAAGAGGCCGGTTTGTTCGAGCATTTGGCGGGTGAATTTGTCCATGCGGGTAGCGGTGGTCGGGCCTGCCGGACCGACTACTTCGTCGCCGACCGGATCGACGGGGCCGACGTAGTAAATCAGGCGGTTGGTGAAATCGACAGGCAACTCTTCGCCTTTGTCGAGCATATCAACGAGGCGTTTGTGCGCGGCATCACGACCGGTGAGGATTTTGCCGTTCAGCAGCAATACGTCGCCGGTTTTCCAGCTGGCAACTTCTTCTTTGGTCAGTTTATCGACATCGATACGTTTGCCGTTGTCGGGGCTGTAAGTCAAATCGGGCCAGTCTTCAACGCGCGGCGGGGTCAGTTCGACCGGGCCTGAGCCGTCCAATTCGAACTCGACGTGGCGGGTGGCGGCGCAGTTGGGAATCATGGCAATCGGTTTGGATGCGGCATGGGTCGGGTAATCGAGGATTTTGACGTCCAATACGGTGGTCAGTCCGCCCAAACCTTGTGCGCCGATGCCCAGCGCGTTGACTTTTTCAAAGAGTTCGAGGCGCAGGGCTTCGGTGGTGGACAATTCTGCACCTGACGCGGCTTTTTCCTGCAACTCTTGAATGTCGATGTGGCTCATCAGGGATTCTTTTGCCATCAGTACGGCTTTTTCGGGCGTACCGCCGATGCCGATGCCCAAGATGCCGGGAGGACACCAACCCGCACCCATAGTCGGGATGGTTTTCAGCACCCAATCGACGATGTTGTCGGAAGGATTGAGCATGGCGAGCTTGGATTTGTTTTCAGAGCCGCCGCCTTTTGCCGCGCAGGTTACTTCGACTTTGTCGCCCGGTACGATGCTCATGTGGATGACGGCAGGGGTGTTGTCTTTGGTGTTTTGGCGTTTGCCGGCCGGGTCGGCGAGGACGGACGCGCGCAGGGTGTTGCCTTCCCAAGTGTAGGCGCGACGCACGCCTTCGTTAACCATCTCTTCCACGCTCATGTCCGCATCCCATTGGACGTTCATACCGACTTTGAGGAAGACGGTTGCGATACCGGTGTCTTGGCAGATGGGGCGGTTGTTTTCGGCACACATGCGGCTGTTGACCAAAATCTGCGTCATCGCATCTTTGGCGGCGGGATTTTCTTCCTTCTGCCACGCTTTATAGAGCGCGTCGATGTAGTCTTTCGGATGGTAATAGCTGATGAATTGGAAGGCATCGCAGATACTTTGGATAAAGTCTTCTTGCTTGATGACGGTCATGATTGTGTTCCTTTTCATATGGTAGGGAGGGTTTGTTAGCTTTTTTATAGAGGCCGTTTTTCAGACGACCTTAATCGGTGTAATAGTGCTGTCAATCTATATGAGGCGACAATATGATTTTTATAATCCATTGATTTTCATAAAACTTAATAACCTATCATTTCACTCGGATGATGATAACGGATATTGTCGGCAATATTTACCGGAAGAAATAAAACTACAATTAATCCGTCCACTCAAATTCCAAAGGGTCGTCTGAAAAGGCTGGATTCACCGCCGCAATGAATCTTACTAATAACATGAATTTAAAAAGAAACAATTATTTTTCAGACGACCTGTCTTTCTTTTTTCAACCATACACAAATGTAAAAGCCGTGTCATTCTACCCACGATGATTTTTGACGGAAGTCAAACTTAGCCATTTTTCTGAAATTTTATAACACAATTTGCATTTACTTACACTTTGCAAATTTATCCAATAAATACATAGATATATGCTTTTATATCAAACATTTAATAATGATATTTACTCGTATTTCAAAACGGTTTTTAGTAATTATTCCTTTATCGTAAGTTTATTTTATCTTACAAAATAACAAGATGGCACAAAGGTCGTCTGAAAACCGCTGTTTTTTGTTCACAATCCGCCCCCACCCTGCCTTTACGACTCTGCCATCATCAAAAAACCCAAATTCTGATACACTAATAAAAGACAGTCAGACGTTGATTTATAAGACGTTTCCTGAAAAACATCTGCACTTTAAAAGTTTGTAATAAAAATACACACATCCGATTTCCCCTATCCCATTCCACAGGACACTACCATGAGTGAAAACTTGTTAACCCTGACCATAGACGGCCACGAGGTCAAGGCCTCCGCCGACTCGTCAATCATTCAGGCCTATGCCCGTTCCGGCAGCGCGATTACCGCCAACGTCGGCTGTATGGGGCAAGGCGTGTGCGGTTCGTGCCGTTGCATGATCCGCAAGGAAGGCGAGCGCGAGGTAACGACTGCGTTGGCGTGTGAAACCAAAGTCGAAGAAGGGATGCAGGTCAGCTTCTTGGACTACTTCATTCCCGAGCATATCCAATATTACGACGTGAGCGAGGTCGGCGACGGCTGGAACTGGCTGGACGATACCGCTAAAGCCTTCCCCGAAGCGCAAAACTGCCGTCATTGCGGCGGCTGCAACCGCGCCTGCCCGAAAGGCTTGGAAGTGGAAAACGGCGTGGCGCAGGTGGTATCGGGCGATTTCGGCGCGGCTGCGCTGACCTTCGACCAATGCGTGATGTGCAACCTCTGCACCCTTTCCTGCCCAGAACACATCCGTCCGAACCACTTGGGCCTGTTCGCCCGCCGCATGAAAGCGGCGCGCACGCTGCGTCCGGTGGATTTGATGCGCCGCCTGCGCGAAATCGACAGCGGCAAAATGAAAGTCGAATTTGAAGAGGAGGCAATGTGATGGCGAACGAAATCCAAGGCATAGACTACGAAACCGCCCTTGCCAACCTGCGCGCTTCCTCATTGGAACTGCGCGGCGACTTGCCGGAAAAAAACGAATTATTGAGTCAGTTTCACCCCGACTATCAGGCCAATGCGCGCGTCAAACTGCCCATCGGTCCGAACACGGGCGATTACTGCCATCCTGATTTGGCGAAACTGCTGATCAGTCATCCGCTGATTGACGACTATGATTTGTCGGGCGCGGAACACTTAAACACCGACGTATTGGTGATCGGCGGCGGCGGTGCGGGCGCGGCAGCGGCGTTATCCGCAACCGAAGCAGGCGCGCGTGTGATTATGGCGAACAAGCTGCGTATAGGCGACAGCAATACCGTGATGGCCGAAGGCGGCATTCAGGCGGCAGTCGGCGCAGAAGACAGCTTGCAGCAGCACTTTGACGACACCATCAAAGGCGGCCACAACGCAGGCAAAAAAGAATTGGTGGCGCAAATGGTTACCGACGCGCCGTCCGCCATCCGCTGGCTGATCGGCTTGGGCATGACTTTCGACCTTGCCAAAGGCGCGGACAGCAACGGCATGTTGAGCCGCAAACGTGCAGGCGGTACGACCGTGCCGCGCATCCTGAGCTACCGCGACTTCACAGGCCTCGAAATGATGCGCGTACTGCGCGAGGCGGTCGAACTCGACGAAAACATCACCCAGCTCAACCGCCACCCCGCCATCGAATTATTGTCGGACGAACACGGCCGCTGCGTCGGCGCGATTTTGTACGATTTGGAAAAACGCTCCTTGGTATTGGTTCACGCCAAAGCCGTGGTATTGGCAACCGGTGGCAGCGGACGGCTGCATTTACAGGGTTTCGCCACTTCCAACCACTACGGCGCAACCGCCGACGGTTTGGTGATGGCATACCGCATCGGCGCGAAACTGCGCGACATCGATTCCTTCCAATACCATCCGACCGGTGTCGCCCATCCGCCGCACTTGGCGGGCGCGCTGATTTCCGAAGCTGTGCGTTCCGCAGGCACCAAACTGGTCAACGGTTTGGGCGAGCGTTTCGTTGACGAATTGCAGCCGCGCGACGTCGTTGCCGCCGCCATTTTGCGCGAGTGCCGCGAAGGCCGCGGCGTGGTACGCGACGGACAGGTCGGCGTGTTCCTCGACACCCCGCGCCTGATTGAAAACGATCCCGACGTGTTGAACCGTTTAGTTACGCTCGGCCACGTTGCCCACAAATGCGGCATCGACCCCGCTGTTGAGCCTGTAATGATCCATCCGACCCTGCACTACCAAAACGGCGGCGTCGAAATCAACGGCGACGGCGCGACCTGCGTCGAAGGCCTCTATTGCGCCGGTGAAGTAACCGGCGGCATCCACGGCCGCAACCGCCTGATGGGCAACGCGCTTTTGGACATCATCAGCTTCGGCCGCCGCGCGGGTAAAGCTGCCGCCGATTGCGGCCTGCCGCTGAAAAAAGTGCGCGGCGGTGTCGGACACGTCCACGATCTGCAACGCGAAATGACCCGCGCCGGACTGACCAGCGACATCAAAGCCCCCGTTTTATATCCCGACTACGGTAAATTCGATTTGCGCGAACACGCCGGTTTGCAGGAGCAACAATCATGAACCAAGCCAATCAAAACTTACTGCACCCGTCCCGCCAAGTCGGCGCGGATTTGGCCGCGTGGCGCAAAGTCGGCGGCGGCGAAGGCCTGCTGGCGGCACTTGCCGATCCTCAAAGCATCGTTTCCAAGCTGCAAGACGCCAACCTCTGCGGCATGGGCGGCGCAGGTTTCCCGACCTGGCGCAAATGGGAGGCGGCCGTTGCCGCACAAAGCAAACACGGCGACAAATACGTCGTCTGCAATGCCAACGAAGACGAACCGGGTACGTTCAAAGACCGCGTATTGCTGGCGAAAACGCCGCACCAAGTCATCGAAGGCGTCCTGATCGCCGCCGTCGCCTGCCGCGCCAACAAAGCGATTATGTATGTCAACCCGCACCAGACCGAATCCGTCGCCGCCATCGTGCCCGCCATCGAGCAATGGAAAAAAAGCGATTTGTTCATCCGCATCGAAAACTATCTGGGCAAACCTTTAGACCTGAAATTGGTCGAAACTTCAGGCCGCTACATCGGCGGCGAAGAAACCGCCGTGATTTCATGGTTGGAAGGCGGTTTCCCGTTCCCGCGCCGCAAGCCGCCGTTCCCTGCCGAAAGCGGCGTAGCAGGCGAACCGACCCTTATCAACAACACCGAAACCTTCGCCAACATCCCGCAAATCCTTGCCAAAGGCGCGGAATGGTACAAATCGCTGGGTTTGGGCGATGCCGCAGGCACGAAACTCTACTCGCTTTCCGGCGACGTATTGAATCCGGGCCTGTACGAACTGCCGATGGGCACGACCTTGCAATCGCTGATTTTCGATCACGGCGGCGGTATGCTCGAAGGACGCACGTTTAAAGCCGTCTTCACCGGCGGCCCGTCAAACACGCTTCTGACCGCGAAAGATTTGGACGTGCCTTTGGACTTCGTGTCCGTGCGCGAACGCAAATCCAGCCTCGGTACGGGCGCAATGATTGTGATTTCCGAAGGAACCAGCGTGGTGCGTAAAGTGTCCGAGTATGTGGAATTTTTTGCGTCCAACTCATGCGGACAATGCCCGCCGTGTAAAGGCGGCACGTTCCAACTTTCACGCCTGCTCAACCGCGTGGATACCGGCATCGGCACTTCAGACGACCTCCGCGCCCTGCAAAGCCTGTGCCAACTGCTGCCACGAAGCGGCCGCTGCGGCCTGATCGACGGCGCGGTTACCGTGTTGCAAAGTTCGCTGCGTACCTTCCCCGAAGAGTACGGACTGCCTGCAGAGCAGGATTAATCCGATACGGGGTTTCAGACGACCTTTTCTATTATGGGAGGTCGTCTGAAAAAGCAGTAGATCAGACATTTATATCCGACATCTACTTACCGGATGGTTCGCCATCAGAAAAAACGATACGGTGTATCTTGAGGTTTTGCCCTCTCCCTAACCCTCTCCCACGGGGAGAGGGTTAGGGAGAGGGCAAAACGCAATAACCTTTGACCCAAACCACCAAAAGAAAAACATAAAAAACAACTGCTGCCAAAATACGTTTCAGACGACCTTTCCCCGCGCAAACGGACACACGTCGTCTGAAATCCGATTTCCCCGATACCTCAAACTAGGAGACTCAACATGGGCTTCAAGCCAATTCCTGCTGCGGTTGCGCTCGCGCTGACGCTGATTATCTGGTTCGTCATACCCGTGCCGCAGGGCGTATCGCCCGACGCATGGCACCTTTTGGCGTTGTTCGTCGGCATCATCGCCGGCATCATCGGCAAAGCCATGCCCATCGGCGCAATGGCGATTTTGGGCATTACCTTGGTCGCGCTGACCGGCGTGACCAACGAAAAAGCCGCCGACGCAACCAAAGACGCTCTGAGCAGCCTCAACAACTCGTTAATCTGGATGATCGGTATCGCCATCATCATCTCTCGCGGTTTGTTGAAAACCGGCTTGGGGATGCGTATCGGCTACCTTCTGATTTCCCTTTTCGGCAAGCGCACGCTGGGCGTAGGTTACAGCTTGGCACTGGCCGACTTGGTCATCGGCCCGGTAACGCCGAGTAACACTGCGCGCGGCGGCGCCATCGTGCATCCGATTATGCGTTCCATCGCCCTGAGTTTCGATTCCGACCCCGAAAAAGGCACGGAAGGCAAAATCGGTAAATACCTCGCGCTGGTCAACTACCACGCCAACATCATCACCTGCTGCATCTTCGTTACCGCGACCGCACCCAACCCGTTGGTCGTCGAATTGGTCGCCAAAGCCACCGATTCGAAAATCCACCTCTCTTGGGGCACATGGTTCGCCGCCATGGTCGTACCCGGCCTGATTGCTATGTTCCTGATGCCGCTGGTGCTGTATTTCCTGTATCCGCCCGAAATCAAACAAACGCCTAACGCGACCGCCCTTGCCAAAGAAAAACTGAAAGAAATGGGCGCGATGAAGCGTGACGAAAAAATCATGCTCGGCATTTTCGTGATTCTGCTGCTTCTGTGGGCGGGCGTTCCCGAAATGCTGTTCGGCGTGAAAGTCGATGCCACCGCCACCACCTTCCTCGGCCTCTCCCTGTGTCTGCTCACCGGCGTACTGACTTGGGACGACGCGCTGAAAGAAAAAGGCGCGTGGGACACCATCGTCTGGTTTGCCGCCTTGGTCATGATGGCGAACTTCCTCAACAAATTGGGACTGATTGCATGGCTGTCCGAATCCATGCAGGGCGGCATCTCCCATCTCGGTTTGGGCTGGGAAGCCGGCTGCGCCCTGTTGGTACTCGCCTACCTCTACGCCCACTACGTTTTCGCCAGCGGCACGGCACACGTTACCGCCATGTTCGGCGCGTTCTACGGCGCAGGTCTCGCCTTGGACGCACCGCCGATGCTGTTCGCCCTGATTATGGCGTCCGCCACCGGCATCATGATGTCGCTGACCCACTACGCTTCAGGTTCGTCCCCCGTCATCTACGGCTCGAACTATGTCAGCATGACCGAATGGTGGAAAGCCGGCTTCATCATGAGCGTGGTCGAAATCCTGATTTTCGGCACCATCGGCATTATCTGGTGGAAAGTGCTGGGCTACTGGTAAACCCTGCCTGAAATCAACAAAAGGTCGTCTGAAAATAGGTTTTCAGACGACCTTTTTGCTTTTTGGAGAGAAGCAGTTGCAAGGTGAGGCTGGATATCAATCCGCTATTGGCTGCCCAACCATTCGTCGCGCGTTTGCTTGGCTTCTTCAAAATAACGGTATAACGCGTCGCGGTTTTCTTGTTCGAGGATACGTTCCAACTTGGAAAGTTGATCGTGCAGTCCGGCAATCAGCTTGATCAGGCTGTTTTTATTGTCCAGGCAGATGTCCGTCCAAATGGCGGGATGGCTGGAGGCGATGCGGGTAAAGTCTCGGAAACCGCTGGCGGCAAATTTCAAATATTCCTGTCCGTCCGGATGGTCGGCGATTTGGTGGACATAAGCAAAAGCCGTCAAATGCGGCATATGGGAAACAGCGGCGAACACGGCATCGTGTTCTTCCGCGCTCATTTCAAACGTCTGTGCGCCGACCGCCTGCCACAGGCTTTTTATCAAAGCGATACCTTCGGGGCGCTCTTGTCCGTGTGTGGTGATAATCAGTTTTTTATCTTGATACAATCCGAATTGCGCCGCCAATGCGCCGCTGCGGTCGGAGCCTGCAATGGGGTGAGCGGCGATACAGTGTGAAATCCGCTCGGGCAGATATTGGCGGAAAGCAGCGATGGCAGTCCGCTTGGTGCTGCCCACATCAGACACATAAGCCTCCGGCGCAAGCAGCGGCGCAATGGCTTGGCAGATGGTCGGCAAAGTGGAAACCGGCGTGGCAATCAACACCAAATCGGCATGACCGATGCTTTCGGCGTTGATTTCCGTAAACGCTTTATCAATCACCCGACGCTCAAGCGCACGGTCGAGATTATCGCGGTCGAGATCAATACCGGTCACGGTTTGCACCCATCCCAATCGTTTGAGATCCAGAACGAAAGAGCCGCCTATCAGTCCGACGCCGATAAGGGTGATGTGTTGGAGCGGGGCATTTGGTGTCATGGCGGATGTGTAAGGCGGTGGATAAAGGAAAGGTCGTCTGAAAACGTACCCGGACTAGGATTTGCTTCCCAATCTGCAAGAGCTTCTTGAAACACAAATCCTGCCTGCAGCTTGGGCTATTATAGTGAATCGGCCCCATTCCAGCCACAACCCTGTCGGAAAGCCGGTCAGCCCGCAGGCGTTTTCAGAATGGAACAATCTTCCGCAGTGCCAAAAAATTTTGCACACACCGATCATCCTAAATCAATATTTTTTAAGAAAATCAAAGAAAACCGGCAGCGTTCATTTGCTCTAAAAACCGTTTATACAGAAACAGTTTTCCAAACCTTGCGTTCCGTTTTACAATTGAGAGCCATTCTTGAACCAGGTCGTCTGAAAGTACCGTATGTCACTTGCACAACCCAACCGTATCCTCGTCATCAAACTGCGCCATCATGGTGACGTATTGCTCAGTACGCCGGTCGTCGATGCGATCAAACAACATTTTCCCGAGTGCGAAGTCGATATGCTGGTTTATCAGGAAACCGCCGACATCATCCGCGACAATCCGCAAATCGCCCGGATTTTCACCATTGACCGGCAATGGAAGAAACAAGGCGTGCGGATGCAGTTCAAACACGAAAAAGACCTTTTCCGTCAGTTAAAAGCCCGTCAATACGATTGGGCATTCAACCTTTCCGACCAATGGCGTGCCGCCATCATTGCCAAACTCTGCGCCAAATGCAGCGTCGGCTTCAACTGCATCAAACGCGACAATGCCGCCTGGCGCTGGTGTCACGACTTTCTCAACCCCGATATGGGCACGACCAAACATATCGTTGAAACCCATCTTGGCATACTGCCTCCGCTTATCCGTCCGGAAGAACTGCCCCACGCAAAAGTCCGCATGAGCATCTCCCCAGATGTCCGCAACAGTATGGAACAAAAATTGCGCGAACAAGGCTGGCAAGGCGAAAACTACGTCTTACTGCATCCGGGCGCGCGCTGGCTGTTCAAATGTTGGGAAGACGGCAAGAACGCCGCACTCGTCCAGCTTCTGCTGAACCACGGACACAACGTCGTCCTGACCGCCTCCCCCAGTCCCGTCGAACACGACATGATTGAAGCCATCTTAGGTCGTCTGAAAATACCGGAAAGCGGCAAAGTATGGGTATTGTCCGGCTGCCTAACTTTGCGCGAACTTGCAGCGGCGATAGACCGCGCCAAACTGTTTATCGGCGTCGATTCCGTTCCCATGCACATCGCCGCCGCGCTCGACAAACCGCAAATCGCCCTATTCGGCGCGACTTGGCTGGGCATATGGCATCCTTATTCGCTCAATGCCGAAGTGATATGGGCGGGCGATTATACCGACCTCCCCCACCCCGACAGCATCAATACAAACAATCCCGAACGTCTCCTGAAAGCCATTCCTCTGGAAGAAGTATGGAACCGCGTTTCCGCCAAACTCGAGAAAATTGACCAAACGGGAACACACGCAGCAATAGAATAATCCCTGCTTCGGTATCAATAAGCGGTTGCCTATAAATAAAGTAGAGGTCTTTGCAAAATTAACTCCAACAGATTTTCACCCTATTCCGACATCTCAAGAGAACACCTAAGATTTATCCAAACATCCTGAAACCTTAACGGATGTCAACGCCCTATTTGGTGGGGACGTAGTCGGCATAGTGCGCCAGCAAGGCAATCGTTTCCAATAACGAGCCTTCTCA
>NZ_KV838055.1:0-230 GCF_001838645.1 Neisseria sp. HMSC70E02
GGTTTCAGCAATGTCTACTGCCCGCATTGACTCAAAAATCGGTGATTATTTTAGATAATGCACGATTTCACCGTATGGGTGTCTTACGGGAAATGGCGGGAAAATTGGGACATAAGGTATTGCCTCTTGCACCTTATTCACCTGAGCTCAACCCGATTGAGAAGGTGTGGGCGAATATTAAGCGGTATCTGCGAACCGTATTGTCTGATTACGCCCGATTTGACGATGCG
>NZ_KV838056.1:0-10572 GCF_001838645.1 Neisseria sp. HMSC70E02
GTCGTCTGAAATCCCTTTCAGACGACCTTTATCACTATTTACCACGCATCAATTCAAAAAACTCATCATTGTTTTTGGAATCTTTGAGTTTGCCCACCAAAAATTCGGTCGCTTCGATTTCGTCCATTGGATGCAGGAATTTGCGCAAGAGCCACATGCGCTGCAACTGGTCGTTCGGTACCAGCAACTCTTCACGGCGCGTGCCGGATTTGTTGATGTTGATGGCAGGGAACAGGCGTTTTTCCGCCATGCGGCGGTCGAGGTGCAGTTCCATATTGCCCGTGCCTTTAAATTCTTCATAAATCACATCATCCATGCGGCTGCCGGTTTCTACCAAAGCGGTCGCAATAATGGTGAGCGAGCCGCCTTCTTCTACATTGCGCGCTGCGCCGAAGAAGCGTTTGGGGCGGTGGAGGGCATTGGCATCTACGCCGCCGGTCAGGATTTTGCCGGAAGTGGGTACAACGGTATTGTAGGCGCGGGCGAGACGGGTAATCGAGTCAAGCAGGATGACCACGTCTTTTTTGTGTTCGACCATGCGCTTGGCTTTTTCAATCACCATTTCCGCCACTTGGACATGGCGCTGCGCCGGTTCGTCGAAGGTGGAGGAAACCACTTCGCCGCGCACGGAACGGCTCATTTCGGTAACCTCTTCCGGACGTTCGTCAATCAACAAGACAATGAGTTCGACATCGGGATAGTTGGCGGTAATCGCGTGGGCGATGTTTTGCAGCATCACGGTCTTACCGGTTTTCGGCGGTGCAACCAACAGGGCGCGTTGTCCGCGGCCGATGGGGGACACTAAATCAATAGCACGGCCGGTAAGGTTTTCTTCGGCTTTAATGTCGCGCTCGAGTTTGAATTGCTTGGTGGGGAAAAGCGGGGTGAGGTTTTCGAAGAGGATTTTGTGTTTGCAGACTTCGGGATGATCACCGTTGATGCTGTCGAGGCGGACGAGTGCGAAATAGCGTTCGTTGTCTTTGGGTACGCGCACGCTGCCTTCGATGGTGTCGCCCGTATGCAGGTTGAAGCGGCGGATTTGCGTGGGTGAGACGTAGATGTCGTCGGGACCCGCGAGGTAGGAAGTGTCTGCGCTGCGTAAAAAGCCGAAGCCGTCGGGCAGGATTTCGAGCGTGCCGGAGCAGGTGAAGCTTTCACCCTGCTTCATCATTTGTCGGACAATGGCGAATACGAGGTCTTGTTTGCGGAAACGGTTGGCGTTTTCAATGCCGTGTTCTTCTGCCATTTCCAAGAGTTTGGAAATGTGTAGGGTTTGTAGTTCTGAAACGTGCATGATTTTTGACAGTTGTATTGGAAAAGATGGGATTCGGAAGACAGAGGTCGTCTGAAAAGAATAGTGTACGGAACGTACGATGATTTTTGAGAAACCTGAATTGTAGGCAGTCGGAGGGCGGGTGTCAAATTTAGGCAGGGCAAGGTTTGTATGGCATAGGTTTTGTTGCATGACTGGTAACATTGAATTGAAAAAGTCGTCTGAAAAATACGTTTCAGACGACCTGTTATAAAGCAATAATAATCCTTCTGCTATTTAGCGTTTATTCAGATAACCCTCGGGGAAGATGCTGTGATATGAGGTGTATAGACCGATTGCCATCATAGAATAAGGAACTGTGAAGACAGAACCAGACAAAATTGTAAGAAAAATGAAAACTTCCCATATTTGCTGTTCCCCTCCTGCGCCTAACAGTTGTCCTCCTACACCCAATACAAAAATAATTGGTATAGCAAATAATGTCATTGCCAACCCAAATGCCATAATAACGCCAAACCAAATCAAGCTATATACCAGAAACGCAGGGATATTGCGAAAACAGGCATTTAAGCTAACCTTAATGGCGGCAACTGGTCTGACATCCTCCAACATGACCAAAGCAGGAGTCAACCAAAACATCATAGAACCAATGCTAATGACCATCAGCATTATAATGAACACAAGTGACTCCCCCATCGGCAACATCTCTAGAGCAGAGAGATTTCCTTTCGTAAGCAACATGATAGGAATAACAGCAACCAACGCAAGAAGCAGTATCGCAACTATACTCATCAGCATAAGAACTAGGAACGAACCGATCTTTTTAGTTGAAAAACCTGCAAACAAACTACCAAAGTTAAAATTCGCACCTTTTGCGGTTTGATGTGCCAGCAGCACAATACCACCTAGGAAACAATAGCTTCCCCAATATACAAACAGATTGATGATCACTTCGCGTATGACTATACCTAAGGACAATTGATTGAAGGTCATAGGCTGGCTGCCTTCTGCTGCATAGCTGGACAACAAACCCAAAGCAATCGGGATAAGGAAGAACAAAACCATTGCCCCTATCCATTTTAATTTGTATTTATTAAAAATACGCCATGATTCAGCAAACCAATTTACCCCTTCACTTGCACGCAAACGTTTGGGTTGATTAACGGGGCTATTAGGTACAGCAATATGTTGCGTAGGTTGCGAAGTTTCCATAAAAATAATTTCCAAGTTTATGAATGAGAAAAATTATTATTATATCATAAAACATAGGTTTATTTATTGAGCCTTTTTGACAATAGGTCGTCTGAAATCTTTTCAGACGACCCCATTTATAACCACACACCCCTTTCTTCTTTGGAAGTTTGATAAATGACTACACCCACACCCAAAGACCCTCTCGGTTCTGCATGGATGATTATTGCCGCACTCGGCTTTACTGTCATGAACGTGTGTATCAAAGCCGCGGCGGCAAAATTCGGTTTCAACAGTGGCGAACTGGTATTTTGGCGCATGAGTTTTGCTGCCGTCGTATTAGGCATAATGGCAAAAGCACGCGGCGACCCCTTTGCTACGCCGCATTGGAAAACCCACCTCAACCGCAGCGTTGTCGGCACAGCCGCCATGTTTTGCCTGTTTTATGCCGTCATGCACCTGCCGCTGGCAACGGGGGTAACCTTAAGCTACACCTCTTCGATTTTTCTGGCGGTATTTTCATTTTTTATCCTGAAAGAGCGGATCGCGTTTTATACGCAGGCAGTTTTGTTATTTGGCTTTTTCGGTGTCGTCCTGCTGCTGAACCCTTCGTTCAAAGGCGGACAGGAAATCGCCGCATTGGCAGGCTTGGCGGGCGGAGCCATGTCAGGTTGGGCGTATTTGCAGGTGCGCGAACTATCATTGCTCGGCGAGCCGGGTTGGCGGGTAGTGTTTTATTTTTCGATAACCGGCGTCATCATGGCATCGGTTTGGGCAACTTTGACCGGTTGGCACAGCATTTCCCTATCCGCCCTGCCCTATCTTTTCTGCATCGGACTTGCCGCCATGCTTGCCCAGCTTTCCATGACCCGCGCCTATAAAGTCGGCAACAAATTCACCGTCGCCTCTCTTTCTTATCTGACCGTCGTCTTTTCCGCCCTATCGGGCATGATATTTTTGGGCGATACCATCACTTGGCAGGAAACCTTTGGTATGATTATTATTGTCACAAGCGGCATATTAAGCAGCATCCGGCCGGTTTCGATTAAAAAGTGGCTTACCAAAACAAGCTGACCATCAACCTCATCATTAACATCATATAAAAAGGAGAGTACGATGATTTCCATCCGCGAGCAGTCTTACGGTTTGAATGTGGCGCTGTACAACGAATTTACCCTCGACGATTTCCGCCAGCTTGAAGCTGCCTTATTGGAAAGCAAACAAAAAATCCACTTACCCGACGTCCTTTTGGATTTGTCCATGCTGAAAGATTTCACAATCGATATGGCGATGGAGCAAATCAAATTCCTCAATCAACATGAAAACGACTTCGGCCGCGTCGCCGTCATTACAAACGACATTTGGATCAAACTCGGCGCCCGCCTCTCCAGCCTGTTGACCAACCAACATCCGAAATATTTTGACGACGCCACTAAGGCTCAAGAATGGCTGTTGGCAAGCAATTTCAGGCAATAAAAATGAAGGGCTGAAACAGACGAAATAGCATCCCGCCCTTTTCACCTTCTGAATTTCGCTCGGAAGAGGTCGTCTGAAACATGCAAAATACACACAAAATAGCCCCGTTTTAGTGTTATCAATGACGTTTTTCATTTAAATATGCTAAAACTCGATAATTTGTGTAAAATACACTCCGCATAAGGATAGGACTCCCATGCTGCTGATTCCCGCAATCGATTTAAAAGAAGGCCGCTGCGTGCGCCTGAAACAAGGTTTGATGGAGCAGGCGACGGTGTTTTCCGATTCGCCCGCCGAAACTGCGCTGCATTGGTTCAAACAAGGCGCGCGCCGTTTGCATTTGGTGGATTTGAACGGCGCATTTGCCGGCGCTCCACAAAATTTCCCCGCCATCAAGGACATCCTCGCTGCCGTTGCCAAAAACATTCCCGTACAGCTGGGCGGCGGGATACGCGACTTGGAAACCATTGAAAAATATTTGGATTTGGGATTGAACGACGTCATTATCGGTACGGCGGCGGTAAAAAATCCCGACTTCGTGCGCGAGGCGTGCAAAACGTTTCCGGGGCAGATTATCGTCGGGTTGGATGCCAAAGACGGCATGGTGGCGATAGACGGCTGGGCGACCGTAACCGAGCATCATGTGATTGATTTGGCGAAACGTTTTGAAGACGACGGCGTCAACAGCATTATTTACACCGACATCGGCCGCGACGGCATGATGAGCGGCGTGAACATCGACGCAACCGTCAAATTGGCGCAAGCCGTTGCCATTCCGGTTATCGCGTCGGGCGGATTGACCAATTTGGACGATATCCGCGCTTTGTGTGCCGTTGAGAAACACGGCGTGGCGGGTGCGATTACCGGGCGTGCGATTTACGAGGGCAGTATTGATTTTGCCCAAGCGCAGCAGTTGGCAGATTCGTTGGCATAAGTTGGTGTAGCGAAACTCGCTGCGCTCGTTTTGGCGAAATTCGTTACACTCATTTTAGAGAAACTCGCTGCGCTCGTTTTCAGACGACCTTATTTAAAAACAACCATCCAGGTCGTCTGAAATGACCAAACGTTTTCTTACTCACTTGTCCCGCCGTTTTCAAACAATATAGCGGGGCGAAGATACACAATACTCGGTTGAACCTGTTTGCTTTCATTGTTGTCCTGTCTTCACAGGCAGGACAAAAGACGGGTTCGTCCATTTTTCTTCACAATAAAAGGCGGCTGACCGCCGAATATTGTTTGGGACTCACCATCCCACACTCACTAGGTTTATTTACTTTTCAAGGGGTATTTCATGTTTGAAGCATTTATTTTGGGCTTTTGGATTATCTGGTCGTCCGGCCGCAACGTGCGCGCCGTCAGCGAAGGTTTGGGATTTACCATTATCGCCATCCTCGTCCGCCAGCTTTCCGCGTTCGATATGCCGATGATCGACACCTATTGGATGGTGTTCAACGGCGCATTGTGGGCATTTGCCAGCACAGTGTTTTATATCGTCGGACGCTTCAGCGGCAGCTTTATGACTTCCTGCGTATTCGCCGCCATTGCAGGCGTCGGCTATTTCCAACTGCTCCAACACCTGCCCAAATGGGTTCACAACTGGCTGGCGTAACACCTGCCTTGCCGGTATCAATGATTTGAAAGGTCGTCTGAAACGGATTGTCCGTTTGGGTAAAATCCGCTGTATGGATTTTAGCGAAACCCGCTGCGCCCACTTTCAGACGACCTCATTCCTAGGTTTGGAAAGGCATTCAAAATGGCACTGGCAAAACGCATCATCCCCTGTCTCGACGTTAAAGACGGCCGCGTCGTCAAAGGCGTAAACTTTCTCGGTTTGCGCGATGCGGGCAATCCCGTCGATGTCGCCAAACGCTACAACGACGAAGGTGCGGACGAGCTGACCTTCCTCGACATCACTGCCTCCTCCGACAACCGCGACACCATTTTGCACGTCATCGAAGACGTTGCCTCACAAGTTTTCATTCCGCTGACCGTCGGCGGCGGTGTGCGCACCGTAACCGACATCCGCCGCCTGCTCAATGCCGGTGCGGACAAAGCCAGCATCAACACCGCCGCCGTCACCAATCCCGATTTAGTCAACGAAGCAGCCGGATTTTTCGGCTCGCAAGCCATCGTCGTCGCTGTCGATGCCAAAGCCGTCAATCCCGAAAACACCCGCTGGGAAATTTTTACCCACGGCGGGCGCACGCCGACGGGCTTGGACGCAGTCGAATGGGCGGTTGAAATGCAGCGGCGCGGCGCGGGCGAAATCCTGCTCACCAGCATGGACAGGGACGGCACGAAACAAGGCTTCAACCTGCCGCTGACCCGTGCCGTCAGCGAAGCGGTCGATATTCCCGTCATTGCCTCAGGAGGCGTCGGCAATGTTCAGCATCTGATTGATGGCATCAAAGAAGGCAAAGCGGATGCCGTGCTTGCCGCCAGCATTTTCCACTTCGGCGAAGTCAGTATCCGCGATGCGAAGCTCGCCATGCGTGAAGCCGGAATCGAAGTAAGGCTGTAAGTTGAACTTGATTGACTCAAGGTCGTCTGAAAACGAGCGCAGCGAGTTTCGCCAAAACGAGCGCAGCGAGTTTCGCTAAAATGAGTGAAACGAGTTTCGTCAAAATAAATAAGGATGCCGAATATGGATAACAGCCTGCTTGAAGCCGTCAAATTCGACGAAAAAGGCTTGGTCTGCGCCATTGCCCAAGACCGGCAGACCCGCCGCGTATTGATGGTCGCATGGATGAACGCCGAGGCACTGCAAAAAACCGTAGCAACCGGTTTCGCCCACTATTACAGCCGCTCGCGCCAAAAACAATGGATGAAGGGCGAAGAATCGGGACACACACAAAAGGTGTACGAATTACGCCTCGACTGCGACGGCGACGCCATCGTAATGCTGATAGACCAAAACGGCGGCATCGCCTGCCATACCGGACGCGAAAGCTGTTTCTACAAAGTCTGGAAAGACGGCGTATGGCAGACGGTTGATGCCGTGTTGAAAGACGAAGAAGCCATTTATGGGCATACGCATCCTTAGAGGTCGTCTGAAAACGAGTGCAACGAGTTTCGCTAAAACAAGCGCAGCGAGTTTCGCTAAAACGAGTGTAACGAGTTTCGCTAAAAATCGGGCGGATGATTGTCTGTTGTCAGAAACAGCGTTAAGCGAAGCCAAGCAAACCGATGCCTTATCCGAATAATCCTTATCCTTCAAAGCCGAAAATCCCATGACCGACACCATCCTCTCCCAAATCCAAAACACCGTCGACTCCCGCAAAGGCGGCGATCCCGAAGCTTCCTACGTTGCCCAGCTTCTGCACAAAGGCGAAGACAAAATCCTCAAAAAAGTCATCGAAGAAGCGGGCGAAGTGCTGATGGCTTCGAAAGACGGCGGTGGCGAACACCTCGTTTACGAAGTTGCCGACTTATGGTTTCACACCATGGTTCTCTTGGCGCACCACGGGTTGCGCGCCGAAGATGTCGTCAACGAGCTTGCGCGCCGTCAAGGTTTATCAGGCTTGGCGGAAAAAGCCTCTCGCAAAGAGTCTTGAATTTATATTACAATCCGACCTTATTCGTTTTTCTGTCGTCTGTTTGACGAAACGCGCTTCATTCGTTTTAGCGAAACGCGCTGCGCTCGTTTTCAGACGACCTCGGAGCCATTATGGACAACTGTATTTTCTGTAAAATCGCCGCCAAAGACATTCCGGCGCAAACCGTGTACGAAGACGACGAGATGTTGTGCTTCAAAGACATCCGTCCCGCTGCGCCGGTTCATCTGCTGCTGATTCCGAAAGTCCATTTCGACTCGCTGGCACACGCCGCGCCCGAACATCAAACCCTCTTGGGCAAAATGATGTTGAAAGTCCCTCAAATCGCCGAAACGGCAGGTTTGACCGACGGTTTCAAAACCCTGATCAATACAGGCAAAGGCGGCGGGCAGGAAGTGTTCCACCTGCATATCCACATCATGGGCACGCCTGCGTAAACCAACATTCCCACCATCCATTTTCAACTATATCAAGGATTTATTATGGGTAGCTTCTCTCTGTGGCACTGGATTATCGTATTAATCATCGTTGTTTTGGTTTTCGGTACCAAAAAACTGCGTAACGTCGGCAAAGACCTCGGCGGTGCCGTGCATGACTTCAAACAAGGCCTGAACGAAGGTACCGACGGCAAAGATGCCAAAAAAGACGAAGTCATCGAACACAAAAAAGACGAAGACAAAGCATAATCTATGTTTGATTTCGGTTTGGGCGAGCTGCTTTTAGTCGGCATCGTCGCCCTGATTGTACTCGGCCCCGAGCGTCTGCCCGAAGCCGCCCGAGCCGCCGGACGGCTTATCGGCAAGCTGCAACGCCTCGTCAGCAGCGTCAAGCAGGAATTCAACACCCAAGTCGAATTGGAAGAGCTGCGCAAAGCCAAACAGGAATTTGAAGCCGCCGCCGCACAAGTGCGCGACAGCCTCAAAGAAACCGGTACGGATATGCAGGACAACCTGCACGACATTTCCGACGGACTCAAACCTTGGGAACGCCTGCCGGCGCAGCGTACGCCCGCCGATTTCGGTTTGGATGAACACGGCAATCCGCTTCCTTCGTTAAGCACGGAAGTTTCAGACGACCCGGCTGTTTCCACGTCGTCTGAAAACGCTCTGCCGCAAGCAGACACTACGACGGATGCTGTCGAAACCGACACGCCTGCAGAATCCGAGCAAGACCGCGCATGGCGCGAATACCTGACCGGCAGCGCCGCTCCGGTTTCCAATGTCGTAGAAGTCAGCTATATCGACACTTCCGCAGACGCGCCCGTGCTGCATATCACTTCCCTCAAAAAACAAGCGATGAACCGCAAGCGCGACCTGCGCCCGAAATTTCATGCCAAACCCAAACTTCGCGTCCGTAAAAAGTGAGTAAACCGGTGTCCGAACCTCAAAACGAACAACCCGTCCAACCTCTTATCGAACACCTTATCGAGCTGCGCCGCCGCCTGATGTGGATCGTCATCGGCATCGTCGTCTGCTTTCTCGGCATGATGCCGTTTGCCCAGCAGCTTTACACCTTTGTTGCCGAACCATTGATGGTGAATCTTCCCAAAGACACCAGCATGATTGCCACCGACGTCATCGCACCGTTTTTCGTGCCGGTGAAAGTGACGCTGATGGCGGCATTCCTCGTTTCCCTGCCGCACACGCTCTATCAAATCTGGGCATTCGTCGCACCTGCCCTCTACCAAAACGAAAAACGCCTGATTACCCCGCTTGTTCTCTCCAGCGTCAGCCTGTTTTTTGTCGGCATGGCGTTTGCCTACTACCTCGTTTTCCCCGTCATCTTTAAATTCCTCGCGGGCATCACCCCCGTCGGCGTCAACATGGCGACAGACATCGACAAATATTTGTCCTTTATTTTGGGCATGTTCGTCGCATTCGGCACGACTTTCGAAGTCCCCGTCGTCGTCGTCCTGCTCGCCAAAATCGGCGTCGTGACCACCGAACAACTCAAAAATGCACGACCCTACGTCATTGTCGGCGCATTCGTCGTTGCCGCCATCATTACCCCGCCGGACGTGATTTCCCAAACCCTGCTTGCCGTCCCGCTTATCTTGCTTTACGAAGCAGGTATCTGGTGCAGCCGCTTTATCAAACCCAAATCGGACGAAACCGACGAACACCCGCCCCTTCCGCCCGCAGAAACTTAAATCAGCCTGCGGATATAGCTTGCAAAGGAAAAAAGGTCGTCTGAAACGTAACATCCCGTTTCAGACGACCTTTTTCATACGCCAGCGTTTGCGTTTTACCGACCTTATACCGAAATCCCCACCAATTTCCTACATTGCCCCTTTCAGATGACCCCTCTATAATCCCCGTTTCCATCCTAAAAACAGGAAACACCTCATGAACATCACAGAAATCGTCCGCCAACGATACAGCACCAAGTCTTTCGACCCGTCCAAAAAAATCGCTGCCGAAGACTTCGCCCATATCGAAGCCGCCCTGCGCAACAGCCCCTCCAGCGTCAATATGCAGCCGTGGCACTTCATCATCGCCGATGACGAAGCGGGCAAAACGCGCATTGCCAAATCCACCGAAAAACTCCCTTACAACACCCCGAAAATCACTCATGCGTCCCATGTCGTCGTTTTCGCCGCCCGCGTTTGCGCCGACGATGATTATGTCGCCGCCGTATTGGCGCAAGAGGATAAAGACGGACGTTTCGCTACGGAAGAAGCCAAGCAGGCAGGCGATTCCACCCGCCGCCTGTTCTTGGGCATCCACCGCAACCAATTCCAAGATGAAGAGCAATGGCTTGCCAAACAAGTCTATCTCAACATGGGCTTCACCCTATTCGCCGCTGCCGCAGCAGGCATCGACGCCGTGCCGATGGAAGGCGTCGATTTGCAGGTTTTGAATGAGGAATTTGGTTTGACTGAAAAAGGCTACAAAGCCGTCGCCGTCGTCTCCTTCGGCTACCGTGCCGCAGACGATTTCAACGCCGCGCTGCCCAAATCGCGTTTTGAAAACGAAGTCATCTTCACCAAAATCTAAACCCGATAGAAACAAAAACAAGGTCGTCTGAAACCCAACAATGCAGGATGAACTGCACCCCAAAAGTTGGACACATCCCCTC
>NZ_KV838057.1:0-8990 GCF_001838645.1 Neisseria sp. HMSC70E02
TACTGTCCTATTTTGATTTTAATTGACTATAAATTTAATCCACTATATTAGTGAGTTCCCGTTTTAAAGCTGGATTTCCATTTGCGTGGTAACGGCAGTCTTTGTCTGCGGGAAGTCTGCTTCAAGAAATTGAAATAAGAGAAGCGGGCAAGCTGCATTGGTGAGAAGTTGAAAAGAGGTCGTCTGAAACGTTCTTAAACGTAAGTTTCAGACGACCTCTTTTCATGATTCGGATAGGCAGATTTAAACCGGGCGGCAGGCAATCATATAATTCACTTCTGTCGAGTCGCATAAAGAATAGCGGCGGGTCAAAAGATTGTAGGTCATGCCCTTGGTATCGATAACGTCCAAACCTGCCTGCCTGCACATCCGCGCCAGCTCGGCGGGCGTGATGAATTTTTGCCAATCGTGCGTCCCTTTGGGAACAAAGTTCAACACATATTCCGCACCGACAATCAGATGGAGATAAGATTTAGGGTTGCGGTTGATGGTGGAGAAAAACACCATGCCGTCAGGCTTTACCAGCTCCGAACAGGCTTTGACGATGGCGGCGGGGTCGGGAACATGTTCCATCATTTCCATACAGGTTACAACATCGAAGCTGTGCGGCTGTTCGGCGGCAAGGTCTTCGACACGGATGCAGCGGTAATCGATATTGTCCACACCTTCGGCAGCGGCATGGGCTTGGGCGGTTTCCAACGATTTTTCCGCCATATCGATGCCGGTAACGTGCGCCGCGCCGCGCTTTGCCATGCTTTCCGACAAAATCCCGCCGCCGCAGCCGACATCCAAAACACGCTTGCCTGCCAACTGCGTGAACGAGTCGATATAGCCCAAGCGCAGCGGATTGATGTCGTGCAAAGGTTTGAACTCGCCGTTTTTATCCCACCATTTATCCGCAATTTGGCTGAATTTAGCGATTTCGTCCGCATCGACGTTGTGTTGTCCGGCTGCTTCCATCATGATTTTCCTGATTTGGATTTCGGGTTGAAGAGGGTTTCGATTTTATAGCAAAGCGGCAGGATGGAACAGAGACAAACCGCCTCCAGCCGCCAAAAGGTCGTCTGAAAACGCCGCTTACCCTTTTCAGACGACCTTTGACTTGTTTTTACCCCTTCCGCCTTGTTTGCCGCGACCTTTCCCATTAATTTATAGTGGATTAACTTTAAATCAGGACAAGGCGCCGAAGCCGCAGACAGTACAGATAGTACGGCACCGATTCACTTGGTGCTTCAGCACCTTAGAGAATCGTTTTCTTTAGCTAAGGCGAGGCAACGCCGTACTGGTTTAAAGTTAATCCACTATAAATCGAGTCCTCCTCGCATTGCCAAAACAGCAAGCCCCGACCTTCATCAAAAAGAAAACCCAATGAAACCATTTATCCGCGCCGCATCCCTACTCTTCCTTGCCGCCGCCTCCACGCTTGCCTTCGGCAAAGACTTTATCATTTACGACCGTATGGACTACGTCGGTAAACCCGACCTGACCGCCGACAAATTGTCCAAAGTATTCCTGATTTACGAATCCGAGCTGGTCATGCCCGACCCTGCCGGCAAGCGCAAACACGGTGTGTTGAACGAAAAACGAATCCGCGAATTGGCGCGCCAGTCCTATCGCGAAGGCTACCGCACCATCTCCACCGACATCGAAACCTGGTTTGCCGAAAAAGACGGACAAATCCTCACGCCTCAAGAACTTAAAACCGACTTTGCCCGTATGTATCAGATTTTCAGAGAAGAGAATCCCCGCGCCTACATCAGCAACTACGGCTTGCCCGACGAACACCTGCACGCCATCCGCTACTACCAAACTCAGGCGGACAACGAAGCAGTATTGGCAAAATGGCGGCAATTCAGCAAACGCCGTCAAATGAGCGCAGCCATCAGCGATTACGCCAATCCCGTGTTCTACATCACCACGCCCGATTTGGCGCAATGGGAAAAAGACGTCCAAACCACCGTCGCCGAGATTAGAAAACGTTATCCCGACAAAAAAATCATCGGCTACCTCTGGCCGCAATATTATTCCGCAAGCAACAGCCCGTATTTCAAACAATTTATCGATGCCGGACGCTGGCAGAAAATGCTCGAAATCTGCAGCAAATATATGGACGGCGTGATTATCTGGTCGGACAAGCGCGATGAAAACCATCAAATCGTCCGCTGGAACGACCCGCGCATACAGGCAATCATGCGCGCGACCAAATCCTTTATCGCGGCGCGCCCCAAAGACATCGCCGTCGAAGCATTGCAGCCGCCGACATCATCCAAATCATTGAAAAGCACCAAATTGAAATAAACAGCGCATTTTCCGCCGCCAATTCAACAGCGGAAAAAATGACGGTGATTGGATAAATCCGCCAAGCAAAAAGGTCGTCTGAAACCCAAAATTTAGGTTTCAGACGACCTTTTGCCGTCATGGCAGCTTTGTTTCTTATCAAATCTGATCGGAAGCAGTTGCCGGTTGCAATACGGCAAGAATAAAGACAGCAGAGCCAATCTTCCCACAAGCTCCAAGCAGGCGGGCATCCGCTTTTCATCAAGCCTGTTCAACAGAAATCCACCGGCCAAACCTTACCTGAAGATTTCAGCTTGCGCAGGAATGGTAATCGTCAGCAAGCCTTGTTTATTCGAATCCATAATATTCCGTCATGCAGACGGACGGAAGCAGAAAGAGCGTATCGAGTACGCTCTTTTTTATATGGGTAACAAAGAGGGCGATGTCCATGATCTTGTTGCAGTTTATTTTCAGACGACCTGTTTCAAAATTTTCTTACGGCATTTTTTCATTTTAGTATAAATGCTTTATGAAAGCCTAAGAGCATAAATTAAGAAGTCATCTTTGGCATAGTAATTGCAGGGTAATAGTCATAGTTCTATATTATTTGGTAAATAAGTGTTAAGTTTAGAAGTAAGATTATGGATTATCGGAGCTTTTTTAAAATAGACGGTAAGTTTAGTTAGTCTTAAACACTATTTCCAAAGATATAGATATGTTCTAAAAATTGTACCTAAGTGACAATTAACGTCAACCTGATTGGTTTTCAATAATATATAAACAAAATAAACGAATGCCTGCCTCATAAAATCCGCTTGTGCCTGAAGAAGAAGATCCGGCGGCGGGGCAGTGCGGGGAGTACGTCTTGTTTTGACTGTATGTATTTGAATTCAATCTGATATTTTTTAATAAATCCAACCAAGAGAGATTGTTATGAATAAGATTTTCAAAGTTGTATGGAACCGTACCATCGGTTCTTTCGTCGTTACTTCCGAATTGGCGAAGGGACGTGTCAAATCAAGCAGCGAAGGTGCTGAAGGGGATGTGCGCGCCTCAGAGGAAGGTCGTCTGAAAACCTTATTCAGACTGACGGCGTTGAGCGCGGCATTATTGGGACTTTCCGAAGGGGCTTGGGCAGTGGTTGCGCCTGCCGCTGCGGTTGCAAATGGTGGAGGTGGTGAAACTGCAGTCAACGGCGGTGATGCTAGGGGTACGGGGGCAATTGCAGTTGGTGCCTATTCGCGTGCGGGAACAAGGGGTAACCCGCCTCATGGTTTAAACACGGGTACTATTGCAATTGGTGGTAGTGATTCAGGTACGGCTACGTATGCTGATGGTAATAATGCGATTGCTATTGGTACGAGCGCGAATTCAAATGGGGCTAAGGCGGTAACCATCGGTTCAGATACGCTTGCTACAGATCAATGGACTACTGCTTTGGGTGGTCGCGCCGAGGCGAAGGCACGAGGTGCAACAGCCATTGGTAGTTGGACACAGGCAACAGGCCAGTTTGCGGTTGCTATCGGCGGTAGTGACCGCTTTGGGCGAGATGCCAATACAGAGTTGAATGACGGTAGTGGCGCGACTTTGGCCTCAGGGGCTCGCAGTACCGCCATTGGTCGACGCGCGATGGCTACAAGGGATGATACGCTTGCTTTCGGTACGAATGCGAAGGCTACGGGCGTAGATGCGGTTGCTTTTGGGACGAACGCGAATGCATCATTTCTTAAATCGATTGCTATCGGTAAAAATACACAGGCAGCAGAAGAGGCTTCTATCGTTATTGGTAGTGATGATGTTAAATATGGAGAGATTAAATCAACCTCCAGACAAGGTATTGCCATCGGTACGGGAGCTAAGGCGACAGGGAAGAACCAAGCGGTTGCCATAGGTCCGGATGCCACTGCTTCGGGTCAGCAATCAACCTCCATTGGTAACAATACCCGTGCGGAAGGGGACTCGTCTATCGCCATCGGCAGTGATGATTGGGATATTGCAAAAGAAAGCGTCAATACACAGTACAAAAAATTGACTGGTTCTGATATGTCCAGTGGTTATCAAGGTACTAAGGCTGCTACGGCAGCAGTTGCGGTGGGTGTGAAGGCGCAGGCAACAGGTGCTCTGTCTACGGCTTTTGGTCCGGGTGCGATCGCTAGCGGTTTGGGTGCATCAGCATTCGGTGTGGGTGCATCTGCTACTCAGGATAAATCCGTTGCCATCGGTGCGGGCTCGACCACAACCATTAATGCGGAAAAGATAACTACTGCAACTGTAAATGGTATTACCTATGGTGGTTTCGCGGGTACGAACAACTTGACGCACGGTTCGCAGGTTTCTTTTGGTACGGCAGGCTACGAACGTCAACTTAAAAATGTCGCCCCAGGTGCAATCACTGCAACTTCCACCGACGCGATTAACGGCAGCCAGCTTTACGCGCTTCATGCAGGTTCGGGCAATATCGCCAAAGCGGTTGCCAATGCATTGGGCGGCGGCGCGGCTGTGGGCATTGATCCTACAAACAATCAAGGTACGGTAACGCTGCCGTCTTATGATGTGTTCAAAGGCAATACAACGCCGAATGCCACAGGCAGCAGTACAACCAAATTCAATACGGCAGCCGCAACCAACGTGGGTAGCGCGCTGACCAATCTCAATACTTACGTCAACCAAGGCTTTGCCGTCAAAGATAATTCGGGCGCGGCGAAGGGCATTGTTACGCCCGGCGAAAGCGTGCAGTTTGCCGACGGCAATGCAACTACCGTTACTGTTGAGACTGAAGCAGATGGTAATACTAAAGTCAAATACGACGTCCAAGTGGACGGAGAAACTGTCAAAATCGAAAACGGCAAACTGACTGCCGCATCGCAAACTCATTTTTATAGTGTAAATAGCACAGATAAAACAAAAGCCAACTACAACAATGACGGCGCAACTGGCGAAAATGCGATTGCCGCCGGTCCTGAAGCCAGGGCTGCTGCGAGCAATGCGGTTGTGATAGGTAGCAAGGCTGCTGTTGAGGCGGCAGCAGGCTCTGATTCCACTATTAATGGCGATACTACTGGCGAAGGTTCGGTCGCCGTTGGTGCACTAAGTAAAGCAAGCGGCAAGAACGCAACCGCCATCGGTCAGCAAGCAAATGCCTATGGTCAAAACTCGTTTGCTGGCGGTCAAGATACTGAGTCATCAGGTAAATCGAGCGTGGCCATAGGTGATGGCTCAAGAGCTACTGATAATTCTACCACTGCTGTTGGTCCATATGCCAAAGCTCAAAAAGCAGGTGCATCAGCATTCGGTTTCAATGCCAATGCTCAAGCAATAGGCTCTGTGGCAGTGGGTCGACTGGCACAAGCTCTGAAGTCGAATGCTGTTTCGGTAGGTAATGAAAGTAAGGCAAAAGGAGAAGATACTGTTGCTATCGGTACTAGTGCCGATGCTGTGCAAAATCGGGCAATGGCAATCGGTAAAGGGGCTTTTGCTAATGATGCCGACACGATTGCATTCGGTGCCGGTACGAAGGCTGATAAAAGATATGCTATTGCTATCGGTTCGGGCAATAATGCTTGGAAAACTGATTCTATTGCGTTAGGACGTGCTGCCAATGCAGACGGCGAGGCTTCTTTGGCGCTTGGTTTGAACAGCCATACCCGTTTGGAAAACGCTATCGCTTTAGGTAATGGTGCAAACGCCGATTATAGTAATAGCATCGCCATCGGTAAATCCAGTCATGCGGCTGAATCCGCGGGAGTTGCTATCGGTAATGACGCACAGGCTTTGAAATTTAGCTCCGTTGTTATCGGTGATCAGGCTCAATCCAATAACTCGCGCTCTGTCGTCATTGGCTATAACGCTTCTGCAACCAATCCTGAAATGTCCGCATCCGGACAAGATTACAATCAAACCGTTGCTATCGGTTCATATGCCAATGCATGGGGCGATCAATCTACTGCCATCGGTAACAATGTAAAAGCACAAGGCAATTCTTCTATCGCCATCGGTGCGGACGACTGGGAGAACGTTGCGGTGAAAACTGTAGCCGGTACGGGTAAAACGGTTAAAGAGGTTTATCAAGACTATACCGGCGATGTCATGGTAACCGGTAAAAATGCTACTGAACAGACGACCTCAGGCGAAGCTGCGGTAGCGATTGGTACTAAATCAAAGGCAACAGGCGAATTGTCTACCGCCTTTGGTACGGGTACACGTGCCGAAGGCGTTGCCTCTGCCGCATTCGGTATGGGCGCGAAAGCTACTAAAGGTAACTCTGTGGCAATCGGTGCGGGCAGTACGACTGCAACCAATGCAACCGAAGTCAACGAAGCTACTGTCAACAATCTGAAATACTCAGGTTTTGCAGGCGGTAACCATATTACCTCCGGCGACCAAGTGTCTTTCGGTTCGGCAGGCTACGAACGTCAACTGAAAAACGTTGCTCCGGGCGAAATCTCTAACACTTCTACTGATGCCATCAACGGCAGCCAGCTGTACGCGGTACAAAACGTTTTGGGTAATACTGCCCAAACTGTTAAAAATGTATTGGGCGGAGATGCCGCAGTCGGCGAAAACGGCGGCTTTACAATGAGCAACATCGGCGGTACAGGTCAAAATACCATCGATGCGGCTATCCGTGAGCTGAATACTAATGCGTACAAACCATTCAAACTGACGATAGCGCAGACTGGTGGTACCAACGGTGTATCGGAAAACCATACACTGCAAGACGTTACCAGCGGTTCAACCATTACGCTGGAAGCGGGCAAAAATATTGCCCTGCGTCAGAGCGGTGCGACTGTCAGCATCAATACTGTCGATAATCCGGAATTCGCGGGCAAAGTTACCGCTAAGGGCGGATTGGATATGAGCGGCAACAAGATTACCAATGTTGCCAAAGGCGATACTGCCGGCGACGCGGTTAATCTGGGGCAGTTGCAAGAAGCGATGGCAAACCTGAGCGTCAGCACGCTGACGACTGTCAACAATGATGCGCCGTTTTCTTATGTGGGTACAGACGGCAGAATTCTGAGACGTGAAGTAACTGTCGCTCCGGGTACGGGCGTGAAAACCGTATCGTTCAAACATATTGACGACAATACGGAATACACAGGCGGTGTAACCATTGCCGCATTGAACCCGACCGATCCTCAAACCACTACTCCGACCACAGTCGGCAATGTGAAGAACGGTGCTAAAGACAATGATGCGGTCAATGTTTCCCAATTGAACAAAATCGCTGAAGCCATCGGTACGCAAGTGAATCCCGACGGCACGATTACTGCGCCGACTTACAGCGTCATTTCAGGTGACCCTTCGACTGCAAGCGTAGCTAATTACAACACTGTAGGTGGTGCGCTTACCGCTTTGAGCAATGCCGTACGCACGCCGTTGAATTTCGAAGGCGACACAGGCACGAAATTTGATCGCCAACTCGGCAGCACCGTAGCAGTCAAAGGCGGACAAACTGATAAGACTAAGCTATCCGATAATAATATTGGTGTGGTTTCAGACGACCAAAATCACACGTTGAACGTCAAATTGGCAAAAGAATTGACCGGACTGACTTCCGCAGCCTTCAGCGGCGATGTAACCGCTGCCGGTACGACCGTTAACGGCTCCGGCGTAACCATCGGCTCCGGCAGCAACCCAGTGAGCCTGACTGCGGGCGGACTCTCCAACGGCGGCAACAAGGTTACCAACATTGCTGACGGCGTGGCTGATACCGACGCAGCAAGCTTCAAACAAGTTAAAGCTGCGAAAACCGAGGTTCAAGGGGGTACGAATGTTGCCAGCGTAACCAAAACCGATAACCCGACTGACGGTCATACGGTTTACACCGTCAACGCCAAAGGTGCAGCCGTTGCGCTCGACAGTAGTGTAGATGGTTTGAAACTTACGTCGTCTGAAGATACAACCACCAATGTCACTACCTACAAACTGGATTTGTCTGACAAAACCAAAGCCTCTTTGACAAAAGCCGACAGCGCATTGCAAAACATCGGCGTACAAGTCAACGGTACAGATGCTAAAACCTTGACTAAAGACGACTCAACGCTGAACTTCGTTAATGGCACAGGTACGACCGCCGAAAACAAAAACGGCACCGTTGCGTTCAATGTCAATAAATCTACATTGACAGCAGGTACGGACGGTACGGTTAATGCTGGAAAGGCGGGCGATGCTTTCGCCACGGCTGCCGATGTTGCACAAGCCATCAATGAGGCTGTTGCCAACAGCGAAAAAACCAGCGTGGTAGAAAAGGGCGACAATACCCATGTTACTGCTGTGGAAGCAGGTAATAAAACGACCTACACCGTCCATGCTGACAATACCACGGTTAGCGTGAAAGATGGCGGTAAATTGAAGTTGGAGTCGTCTGAAAAAGCAAACGCCAACCAAACCAAAACCACCAACTACGAACTTGACCTTACAGACGCCGCCAAGGCTGAGATTCAAAAAGGCGTGGATGCAAAAACAGCCGTCGACACCAAAGGTATTACCTTTAACGGCGATAGCGGCTCTCCCGTAACCAAAAAACTGGATGAAACGCTGGCAATTAAAGGCGACGACAAAAATGTGGTTACCGAAGCAAGCGCAGATGGCATTAAAGTCAAACTGAAAGACGACATTACGTTGACCAGTGTAACTGCCGAGACTTTAAAGGCAGGCGCCAGCGAACTGACCACTACCGGACTGACTACGCCTAAAGTTACCGCAGGTGA
>NZ_KV838058.1:0-2089 GCF_001838645.1 Neisseria sp. HMSC70E02
A
This sequence comes from Neisseria sp. HMSC70E02, assembly GCF_001838645.1. Classification (NCBI taxonomy): domain Bacteria; kingdom Pseudomonadati; phylum Pseudomonadota; class Betaproteobacteria; order Neisseriales; family Neisseriaceae; genus Neisseria; species Neisseria sp. HMSC70E02. The sequence continues at coordinate 2 of NZ_KV838058.1, forward strand.
CTGTCCTATTTTGATTTTAATTGACTATAAAAATTTAAGGAAATTTATGAACATCTACTTTTTAGGCGGCGGTAATATGGCGGCCGCCATTGCGGGCGGATTGGTCAAGCAGGGTGGATACCGCATCCACATCGCCAACCGCGGCGCGGAGAAACGCGAGCGTTTGGCAAAAGAATTGAATGTTGAAGTTTCTGAATCCCTGCCCGAACTGCATTCAGACGACGTGTTAATCCTTGCCGTCAAACCGCAGGACATGGAAGCCGCGTGCCGCAACGTTCGTGTCAACGGTGCATTAGTGCTATCCGTCGCTGCCGGTTTGTCTATTGATACCCTCAGCCGCTACCTTGGCGGAACGCGCCGAATCGTCCGTACCATGCCCAATACGCCGGGAAAAATCGGTTTGGGCGTATCCGGCATGTTTGCCGAAGCCGAAGTATCCGAAGCCGATCGCGCCGCCGCCGACCGGATTATGCGTTCCGTCGGTTTAACCGTTTGGTTAGATGAAGAAGACGAGTTGCACAACATTACCGGCATTAGCGGCAGCGGCCCCGCCTACGTCTTTTACCTGCTCGACGCGCTGCAAGCCGCCGCTCAGGTGCAAGGGTTCAGCGAAGAAGATGCCCGCGCCCTCAGTCTCGCCACGTTTAAAGGTGCAGTTGCCTTGGCAGAGCAAAGCGGCGAAGACTTCGCGCGATTGCAGCAAAACGTTACTTCCAAAGGCGGAACCACCCACGAAGCCATCGAAACGTTCAAATCATGCCACGTCGCCGAAGCCATTGCCCAAGGCGTGGAAGCCTGCGTCAAGCGTTCGCAGGAAATGGCACAACAATATAAGGTCGTCTGAAAATGCGCGGAGATTTATTGATATTGCTTGCCGACGGCATCGTTATCCTGTGTTTGGCACGCCTCTTCCTGCAGGCGGCGGGATTGAGTGAAAATCATGCATTATTGGCGTTCAGCAAGCGATCAACCGATTGGCTGGTCAACCCGCTGCATAAAATTCTGCCGGTTAAAAAATACGACCCAGCCTGCCTGTTGTCAGGACTGTTGTTATATTACATCGCATTCACCTTTATCACTTTAGTGGCGCAGCCTACCGCATTCAGCGCAAAAATCATCATCGCCAATTTTATACTGGCAGTATTGAATACAATTAAATCAGCGGCTTATGTGTTGTTGATAGGGTTGTTTATCCGAATGGCGCTCAGTATTAAAGATCCCTATTCCCAGCTTTCCGTCGCGCTGGAACGGATATATCGCCCCATACTTTCTCCTGTACAGTTTTTAAAGTACGGACGCTACGATTTTTCAGGTAGTATATTGGCATTATTACTGTGGATCTGGTTAAGCAGTCTATCGCCCCAAATTACTCGCCAAATTAACTTGTGGCTACTGCAATAGACAGCGAGTTCATTAAGAATTTGCAGTATGACGTAAGCAAAATGCAAAAAAGTGAAAATCGAAAACACGACTGTGAAAACATGGTATCATGCCGCCATTTCCAAACGGGCTTGAGAAAAGAAGTCCTAAGAAATCAATAAAATAAACCACTTGAGTAGCATTTTGTTTCCCGCAATAGATTGAAAGAAAAATTATGGCAAAGCTGACAGAACAAGACATTTTGAATTGGGACGGCCCGGAAGAAGACTACATGAATAGTGACCAGTTGGCATTCTTCCGCGAACTGCTGGTAAAAATGCAAGACGAACTGATTGAAAACGCATCTGCCACCACCGGCCACCTGCAAGAACACGAATCGGCTCCCGATCCTGCCGACCGCGCCACTCAAGAAGAAGAGTACGCGCTGGAACTGCGTACCCGCGACCGCGAGCGCAAACTTCTAGGTAAAGTACAAGCAACCATCCGCAGCATCGACGAAGGCGATTATGGCTTCTGCGCGGATACCGGCGAGCCCATCGGCCTCAAACGCCTCCTTGCCCGCCCGACTGCGACACTTTCCGTGGAAGCACAAGAACGCCGCGAACGCATGAAAAAACAGTTTGCCGACTAAGTATAACGAAATCGGCTAATTGAATTAGACAGTAAGAAAATGAAAAGGTCGTCTGAAAGGGATTTCAGACGACCTTT
>NZ_KV838059.1:0-202 GCF_001838645.1 Neisseria sp. HMSC70E02
CTTGTCCTGATTTAAATTTAATCCACTATAAAAGCCGTACCCGCAGGCAGGCTTCGTGTGTCCACCGCATAAATCGGGCGCAAGCGTATCTGTTGCGAATTCAATACATAAAGAAATAGTAAACTAGGAAATATTCAGATATTGTTTGAATGCCCGCCATAAGGACGATAAGATACCGACCTCATTTTATAAGGGATTGATT